>QHXW01000363.1 GCA_003223115.1 Acidobacteriota bacterium | reverse complement strand
GAATCTACCTGACCACGAACAAGACGCTGCTGGTCGAAGGCACTTTGCGAGAGCAGGCGGCCCATCTGGATGCGCCCACCTCGTTTTACGTAACCTTGGGAGAGGGGATCGATTTCGGGCCAGACGTTGCATTGGTGCCACTGAAGGTGCTGTTCTGGACGCCGAGTTCCAACTTTCCGGCAGTGGAAGTCGTGGGTCCTGATGTTTCAGGCCCAGGCGTTCCGCCAGGCTTGCAAGGATTTCAGGTTGTTCTGAGCACTGCGGTGGCGCCTGTGTTTGTCCCCTGGGTCAGCATGAGACGCCTTTACCCCGGCGCCGGCTGGCCGGCCGGCATCGATCTGAAATTGCTTGACCGCGATACGGTGGCGGGCAACACGACACAATTCATTCGCTTGCGTCAGGGAAAGAGCATGCCCTTGTTCAAGATCACAGATAATACCCATTTGTTTGTCTTGCAGGGAAGAGTGGATATCACGGCAAATTCCAAAACCACGACCATGAAGCCACACGACTACGCCTATGTGCCGAGGAATTTTGCGATTACTCTGTCCAATCCTCGAGCTTACAGAGGTCCTCGTCCGAACGTTGCAGAGGCTTCGGAGGACTAACGACGCGATGGCGAACCGATGCCAGTTGATCGGCCTGGCTGTCTGGCTCTCGACCGCACAGGTGGCTTTATCGTCTGCTTTCGCAATCAACGAGCTGGGGGCGAGAGCACAGGGCATGGGCGGCGCTTTTACTTCAATCGCCGACGACGCGTCTGCAATCTTTTTCAACCCTGCGGGTATAGCGTTTCAAAAGGGACTGCAGCTCGAAATGGATGAGCTGACGGTGATCGGGCTGTTTCGCTTCTTCCCGTCGGATCCGCCGGCGGGAACTGCGGTGCCTGCAAACGGCTACTCGGGTTCGGTCAAGCCGCATTTCATTCCGGTTGCAAATATGTACATGACGAAAGACCTGAATCCGAAGTGGAGCGTCGGTTTCGGGGCATTTACTCCTTTCGGGTTGTCCGCCAACTTCACCAACTTCAAAGACGCCGACCCAACCAACACCAAATTTGTAGGGCGCTTCGCGGGCACACGAGCCAGACTCGAGTCCATATGGATCCAGCCAACCGCCAGTTATCGCCTGAGCGAAAACAGCAGCCTGGGTCTCGGCGTCGCCGTGGTGCATACGCATTTGCTGCTGGAGCAGAGTATTTTGAACCCCTATGATGAGGGCCGCACATTTGGCCTGGCCCTTGCCCCGCTGGTGTTTCCGGGGCTGGATCCGGACTTGGCAGCTCATTCAATCGCTCGCTTTCTGCCCGAGGGCCGCTCGCGCGTGGCCGGTACCAGCAACAGCCCGGGGTTCAGCGTCGGATACCTGTACAAACACTCCGCCTCGAAAACCAACGTTGGCTTGATGTTCCGGAGTGCGGTCACTCACCATTTGAAGGGCAGGGCCTCATTTGCTTTCACCGACACAGGCGCCATCAAGCCATTCCTGCCTTCGCCGGATACGATTTCGAAACTGTTTCCGAACCAGGAGATCAGAGGTACATTCACGACTCCGGCCAATTATGTGGTCGGCGTTTCCAACTCGGCGTTCTGGAACAGCACCATCGCCTTTGATTTTCAGATTCAGGATTTTGACCGGTTCAGCAGCATTCCGCTGAATTTTTCTCAGACACAAGATACCGCCACTCCGGCGGAAAGGCGGCTGTTTTTCAACTTCGGAAACTCGTATCAGCTGCATGCCGGAATCGAAAAACGTCTGAAGAAGATCAGGGCGGTGCGCGCCGGATACATTTTCGATCACACGCCGGTTCCGGACCGCAGCGTCGGACCGTTGTTTCCGGATAGCAGCCGCCACAGCTTTACCGTGGGGGCCTCGCAAAGGTTGGGAAACGCGGAAATCACACTGTTTTACCAAGCCATGAAGATGCTAGACCGCAAGACGAATGTCCCGACCAACGACAACCAGTTCACCAACGGCGAATATCGAAATTTCGCGCACTTGGCGGGATTCAGTATGCGATTGCATTTTGGACGCGACGTGAAGTAACAAGACTATGCGGAAAGCCTGTTGTTTGCTATTACTATCCGTTCTGGGCGGCGGAGCAAGCCAGCAAAAGAAGCTGGATGTAACAACTTTCGTTGTGCTGGGCGAGGGTCTGGCGGCCGGGATGGCGGACTTTTCTTTGCGAGATGTTTACCAGGACAAGAGTTTCCCCGCGCAAATGGCAAGGCAGATGAAGACCATCTTTCCGCAGCCGCTGATTCAATCTCCAGGCATCGGCAATGTCCCGGGCTTCCCCTCCCTGCCTGTCCGCGTCCCGACAACGCTCCAAACTACGGTGCGGACGCCGTTTCCGCCTTACCTGTTCGTGTTCAATCTTTCCGTTCCAGGGTTCCGCGTGGCGGACTCGATAAACCGCCGGCCCTCACCGCCTCTGGTCCAGGACCGTGATGCGGTGCAAACCAGCACGAATCTGATTCTCGGCTTTCCCGCCCTGATCCTCGGCAAAGGCAAGCCCTTGTGGACCCAGTTGGAGTATGCACGCCAGATGAATCCCACCATTGCTCTGGTTGAGCTGGGTTATTACGACGTTCTCGAACCTGCAGTCAAGGGCGATCCGAGCCTGTTGCCCGACGTCGCCGCGTTTCGCACTAACTACTCTACGATCCTCGCCACACTGAAGGGCCTGTTCGCACAAGTGTTGGTTACGACGATTCCCGACCCCATGGACACGGCGTACTTTACGTCGCTGAGCGGCGCGACGCGTCTGGTGGGGGCGCCGGCCGATGTGTTAGCGGGGCTCTACAAGTTGCACCCTAGCGATCGTTTGACGGTGAACGGGCTCGCTACTATTGGAAGCCAGCTTCAGGTCAACGAGACGGGAACCTTGCCCGCTGGTTCGGTAGTGAGTGCCGCCACCGCCGACCAGATCAGCAAACGAGTGGATGCCCTGAATAGTGAAATCACCTCGTTGGCCCAGCAGAATGGAGCCATCGTTTACGATCTGCGCACGTTTTTTCGACTGATGAAGGCGTCTGGCATCCAGGTCGGCTCAAAAACACTCACAGCCGATTATTTGGGTGGTTTCTACTCCCTCGATGGCTTCTATCCCGGTAATACGGGCCACGCGCTGATTGCGAACGAGCTTCTCAACCTGCTCAATCAGACTTACAAGGAGTCGTTTTCACTTGTCGATGTCAATGCGGTATTGAATACCGATCCGGCAGTCCGGTTCACACCGGCTGTGAAGCGGCCAGGGAAGGGCTCGAAATGAGACATCACGTCCTTGTACTGGCATGTGTGCTACTCGGCGCCAAGTGCCATCTTTCCGCGGCTGCTCTGACGCTGCCTCCCGGTCTTGTTGAAATCCTGCCGGTCAGCAAGGCGGGTAGTTACTATGGGGACGCGGTCCGTATCGTGGACTGTCCCCAGGACAAAGATAATCCGTTTGGTTCGTGCGGGAACGTGCTGTTCGGGGGCCTAGCGATGTACGACAGCCACCTCGGCGGCTCCATTCAGATTCGCTTTTTCCCGCCCCTCGCAAACGTCTCTCATTTCGAGATCATTCACCCCGATAATCTCCGGGGTGACGACAGCTTGATGAAGGCTCCCCAGGTGTACCAGTTTCCAATTCGTCAAGGTTTCATCCTTGACCAGTTGGATGGCGTGTCATCCGGGGATCTGGACTTGATTACCGGAACGGTCACAAATCTGGTATTCAGGCTCAACTTCTCCAACACCTTTTATCTGGGGCTGGCCAACGTGAACCCCGCTCTCAAAGCCTCGGCCTTCGCCTTTCCGGGCGCGGCAGGGTCGGCGAGAGCCGAGTTCACCCAGCGTCCCGACGGACTGCTCGATTTCACCTTCTACGGCAGTACATTCCTTCCCCTGGGAAGTAACATCAGCGGAGATCCCGTTCGCATTCCGATGCCCTTTACCGGGCCGGCGTTCGAAATCGGCAGTATTCAGGCTCCAGGTACAAGCCTGCACCCGCATATACGCATCAGCACCAAGGATCCGGACGGGACCGAGTGCGGCGTCAACTGCCCGAAAATCCCGTTCAACACGATCCAGCAGTTTACGATCAACTCGCAAAGCTCCACCGTGGCCGACCGATTTAATTTGAATGTTCCGCAGCTTGGCTATCCGGGGAACGCAACCGCCCAGTCTCATCTGCAGGGGAGGGTGCAGATTCAATTCGGAGACAGATCTGGCGATACTGTGCCGTTCGGCGTTTCACTGCTGGTTCCCGAAGCGCTCCTCGCGAACCCGCCCGCCTCCCCTCTGCCCCTGCCCCCCGGGTTTTCCTTGGGAGCGCTCGGTCATGATGAAGATCTTAAGTTCCCCGCACTGACCTATCGGTTCCAGAGCGTGGTCATGTCCGATGACAATTTCGATATCTCAGTTGCAGCACTCAACCTGAAAACCGGTGAAGTACTTGGAGGATTGCTCTACAAAGGAGTATTTGTACAAACTTTGTTGCTGCAGGTCTTGTTCCAGAATAATGGCCGCATCGCTCCAGGCTCTTTTCCGTATCGAGGTCCGGCTTCGTTTGAAAACGGACCAAACGGAGAGATGGTGTTTCGATACCAGGGAGACAGCTTCCTGCCGTTCGAGGGTTTCATCTGGCCGAGTCCGGATTTCACCACTGCGGCTCACAGCTTTCTGGCGGGCCCGGGCTCGCTGTTGAATCCACGCTTGGGGCTGCAGGCGATGCTCATTGGAGACACTCCCCAAGCGTTGAAATCGGGCTCCGCCGAGAGCATACATTCTTCAATCGGAGACACGTTCTCTTACAGTTATTCCATTCCCTGCGATGGCGCCGGCAAACCCGGCTCGTTTGAATATACGAACGGTAATTCCTCTACGGGCGGAACTTTCAAGATGGAAGGCTTCGCTTCGGTTAATTGCCTGAACTCGAGAACTTCAACTTTATCACGGGGCGACTACGACACGATTACATTCAGCGGTTTCGGCACCTGGAGCAAAGACAGCAACCCGCACCTGGCGAATGTACAAGTCTCCACCGCGCCCGCTTCTTCTTACGTAACCATCATGATCGACGGCGGTTTGACCTCGCAGGCCAATACGCGGTCGGCGCAGGAGCCGATACCGTAGGCGCGGTGTTAACCGGCAGCCTTCTTGGCCGACGGACGCTTCAGGAGCAAACCGAAGATCAGGACATGGCTGACGATCAGGACTGGAACCCAGAAAGTCGGCACGTACCAGAAGCCGTCGAAGTGATAGCGTGTGACATCGAGCCGCATCCCTTGGCCGATGACGAACGCAAAATCCAGCAACCCCACAATATTGAAGGTCCATACCAGCGGCATCGCCACAGGCGAACGCGCGTGCAGCGCGATTACCGATAGCAAGGCCAGGATCTGAGCTGCGAGATCTCCGTAGGCCAACGGTACCGACCACTCCCGGGGAAAATTAGGGTCCACCGCGGCCGGCGCCAACACGGTCACTCCTAAATGCCGCAAAGCATGCGGAAACGTCAGGAAGATGAGCGCGTCGTAGAGGGGCCAGGATGCGAGCTTCGGAGCTACATACCACTTTGCCAGGAGTGCAAACACGATTAAACTAAGCGTCATTTGCATCCCGAAGATCTGAAAGCTACCCATAACTGTTCTCCAATAGAAGTCTGTCAAGAGGAAAGTCTGGCCGACGCGGCTTTGTTGTCCGCCCGTCGGTCCTGGAAAATCTTAACCCGAAGACCCGGATCCGCCCCTGATCTTCGGAGTTGCCCCTTTACTGTGGTACTACCTTAATCCGGCTGGCTGCCAATGTACCGCCACCAAGTGTGCGGTTCAGAGTTCCATCCGGGTTCAAAAGGTCGAGCGTAAAAGTGCCCGCGTATCCATCTCCCGTCGAATCGAGGTCCACGGTTTCCCGATTGCGTAGAAAACCAATCGCTGCACCGCCTGCGGAAAGCGCCGCCTGGAACGTGCTTGCAAATCGGCTCTGCCCTATTCTCATCCACTGTCCGAACGCGGCAGTTGACGTCGTCCCAGGGGGAAGGAACGGACCAATCTGGTTCAGAGCCGTGGTTGCGGCCGCCAAGCCCCCGTCATGGTTATACGTGACCAACGCCTTCACTGGCGTAAATCCCGGTACTGTCGCTGTGACCATAAAAGCGCCGCGAAGATGCTGATCCGAATCATCATCAGCGCGCAAAGCAGACCAACTCCCAATTGCACCTACTAACATTACGAGACTTGCCACCAGAACCGCGAGCAAGAGGTACCTTTTGGCCGACATAACTTCCTCCTTTTGTCTGCAGGACTTTACCACACAGTTGAACGTGTTTCAACAGTTTCGTCATCTCCGGCTGTTGGAGAGCCCGGCTATTCCAGGGTTTCCGGCGGCGGAATCATCAGACCAGTGGCGGCAGCTTGATCGCAGACTATTTTCGACGACAGTAACTCTGCCTGCTGGAAAAACTTCAGCACGCTACAGTCCCTCCAACTTCACATACATCTGACTGTAACTCAAACGACGGCCTGAGCGCTTCCCGGTAATAACCCTAATCAGGCATGTCAACATTTTGTTGCTGGGCTTCTAGTCAGTGTTACAACGTCGATATCTTGACGTCACCGTGAAAATCTGACAAGATGCCCAAAAGCTGAATGCTCAACTGCTGTGCTCAGGCGGATTCAGAGGTGTCTTGACCACCAGCAATCGACATTTTGCCTAGGAGGAACGAAATGACATCGATCACTTCACGAATCACGTTTCTACTCCTTTTCGCCGTCACCGCCGGGCAGAGCCTGCAAGCGTCGAAAGAGTGCGGAAACGCGTCTTTAAAAGGCAGCTTCGGCGAGATCGGCTGGGGTGCTGTCCCCAGTCCTGTTTTTGCGAATCTGGGTGGACCTTTCGTACGGGTGGGACAAAGCATCCTGGACGGAAATGGCAATATCGTATCGCACACCGCCGCCAGCTTTAACGGTCTCATCTTTGCGGTTGACGCCTATTCTGGAATCTACATTGTCCATCCCGACTGCACCGTTGAGTTTCACATGCAAATCCCCATTCCGGCACCGGGCGGGAGCTTCGTCCTTCCCACCGATTTAATCGGAGTGGTCTCGGACGATGGAAACGAAGTCGCCAACGTGGTGGTGTCGCCGCCGGGTCTCTCCATTCGGATTCTGTTCCACAAGCTGAACAAGAAGCAGGAGGACAGAAACCACTGTTCAAATAACGACTTCGCCGGAGGGTTCGGGTTAGACATGTTTGGGGACATTGTCTCTCAGCCGCCCAATGTTTCGGGCACCTTCAGTCGCACCGGCAGACTGGTGTTTGACGGCAATGGCGGCTTCACCGCCCATTCGAATGCGAGCTATGGCGGAGTGATCGTCCCGGAGACCTTTGCCGGCACCTACTCGATCGATGCGGGGTGCAAAATAATAATGCACTACACTCTCGCCGGCAAGACGTACACCTGGTTTGGGGGCTTGGCATCTAAGGGCAACGCAGCGACCCTGATGGTCACTGATCCTCCCGGCGCGGCCGTAGTCGGGACCGTGACGCAGCAGTAACGGCACCTGGCCTTCAGAGCCATTCCTTCACGCTCTATGCGATGCCTCGTAGCAGTGGGCGCGTAGTGCGTCTTGACGGCAGTTCGTTGTCTTGCGTAGCGCCAGGACTGCTTCGGGCTGTCTTGGCGGCCACTGGCGTTCGCCGCGCTGTAAAGGCCTGCACATTCGGGAAAGTATCAGCGTTCCCTCAAGAAAACCCCGGGCTCTGACGATGGACAGAGCGGTTTCGCGACATTTCCATCCGCCGTAAGCTGGTGCTAATCAACACGCTGACCACAGCACAGCATTGCTATTGGCTTCCGGAGCTTTCATTTGGCACGAGCGCATTCACTTCCATGAGGACGTCACGCGCCAGTTGAGCACGGTCGCCGATGTAATTGGAACCAACAGCCGTTCCGCCCTGCTTTCCAGAGATAGGGCAGCCGCGACAGAGATCTTGCGTGGCGTCGGCGCGAAGCCCCGTGTGCTGGCGGCATGTATTTACCAAAACAGCCGCCAGGTGCTGGCTTGCGACGCGCGTGACCCACAGTCGGAGGCATTTTCCCGACGGCCATTCCTTGCGCCGGAATCCAATCGTTAATAGTGATTTAAGGAATTCTCGCATCCGGGCGGCGCCGAGATGAAGGCCATCGATCTGAATCATGCCATTGAAAGTACCATCACGGTCTCGCGTGGAAAGATGCGGCCGGGGAACGGTCGAGTAGCTCCGCCATTTGGCTTCGCCCTCACAGATCCGTACGCGCGGCTTTCCCGCATAAAATGTGTTCGAGCAATTTGCAATATGTGGCCGCGAAAATTATGTGACTAACGCTACGGAGGGGCGTAGCGCAGAACCGGCCATAAGCCGTTGCCAAGAGGGGAATCGCCCAAGACCTTTTTCTCGGTGCGGTAAACCTCCACCCCTTCTAACCGTGGCCGGGTGAGAGTGCGGAACCGGCGGCGGGGAACGGCCAACAGATCCCGATGTTGGGTAGGACCAGCGAACCGACGAAATGAAAGGGTGTCTCGGTCAAGGTCTGGAACGCTGCGGCGCTGTTGTTTCCTGTGTCGAAGATCAGCGTGATGTGATCACAGGACCGGACCAAATCGCGGTAGTGGGCGGCTAACTCTGCAGTGATGGAACGGAACTCGACGCTGTCGTGGACATGGCCGGCGTAGACGCGGTGAAACAGTGGGATGTGAAAATCGGTGCTCACCAGCAGGCCCAGATTGACTTGCCGCAGGTCGCCTCGCTTCTGTTTGATATGGCCCCCCTGGGGCAGTTGGGAAGGGGTACGGGTATTGATGTAGGTGAAGAAGTTGGTGCCGTCGGCTGGGCGAGCAGAATCGCTCTTTTGCCAATGTTTCGCTGGAAGATGTGGATGCCTTTCTGGTCAACAAAGGTGCTGGTGGCGCTGAGTGAAGGGGCCACGTTGGCAGCACCACAAAGGACCACGGCGCCGCTGGTTGATGGCGGCGAGGTCGCCCGCGGAGATGAGATGAGAAGGTCGATGCTTTTTCCCGCTGGTGCCGGAAGGATACAACTCATTAGCCCGCGCAGATGATCGAACACCGCCACGGCTCTGGCGGGCCCTCCTGTATTCAAGTCATGGCTTCCAATGAAGATTGAAGTCCGCCAAGGTGATCAAGGTCTAGCTTGTTTTCCCGACGGGAGCGGCCTGCTGGGCTTCGAGCCGGGCGGCTAAAGCGGGCAGAGATTGATAACGGAAGACCTCGTCCAGGCGCTGATGTTTCTTGAGCAACGGGTAAACCGTCTTGAGCGCGGTCTAGAGCGAACCCTTGATTTTGGAATTCCACAAGCCGCAAAGCGTACGGTTCTTGGGGTCGGGCTGGTGATTGAGGAAGCGTTCGATCAGCGGCTCGTCGGGAGTGGTGTCGTACCGCATCACGACTGATGAA
>QHXW01000362.1 GCA_003223115.1 Acidobacteriota bacterium | reverse complement strand
AGCACTCCTCTAGACCAGCGTCCATATTGCGGCCAACCCGGGCTGTCGTGTTCAAACAGGGAGAAGTCACAGACCAGAAGGCAGGAATGCTGATTTACTGCCAGTCAGCGACGAAGATGTTGAACTCGTAGCGCTCTTTGGCGTTGCGGTCGGAGCAGAAGACCAGCTTCTTGCCATCGGGTGAGAATTCGGGGAAAGAGGTGAAGCCTCCGAAATCAGTGACCTGCTCGAGCCCCGAGCCATCGAGGTTGACGAAGAACAGCTCGAACTGGCGGCTGTCGCAGTGATTCTTATTTGACGCGAAGAGAATTTTCTTGCCATCCGGCGTAAATGTAGGGGCAAAGCTGGCGCAGCCGAAGCTCGTAATTGCGTGCGCGTTCTTGCCGCCTGCATCGGCAACCATCAATTCCACCTTCATGGGCGAAGTCAGATTATCGGCGAGCAACTCTTTGTAGCGCGTCATCGCGGCGGCATTCGGCGGGTAGTTCGCACGCCACACGAGTTTCCTGCCATCGCGCGAGAACACAGCGCCACCGTCATATCCAGCTTTTTTGGTGATGCGTTGCTTGTGCGACCCGTCGATGCGCATGGTCCATAGATCCAGATCGCCGGACGCGAGTGACGTGTAGACGATCTTTCCGGTTTTCCAATTAACGGTAGCTTCAGCATCATAGCCCGGAGTATCCGTGAGCTTCTTCAAAATGCTGCCGGTATCAGTGGCGAGATAGACGTCGTAACCGGGATACACGGCCCAGACGTAACCTTTACTACGGTCCGCTGCCGGGGGACACGACTCGCCGGCTTCGTGCGTGGATGCGTAGACGATGTGCTTGCCGTCGCGCAGGAAGTAACCGCAGGTGGTGCGGCCTTTGCCGGTCGAAACCAGGTGCTGGCCGGAACCGTCGGCATTCATGATGAAGATCTGGTCGCATTGGTAAGGTGGGCGCGTGGTCTGGAAAATGAGCCGCGTGCCGTCGGGCGACCAATAGGCTTCGGCATTTTGCCCACCAAAAGTGAGCTGGTTCATGTTGATCAAATGCGGGGAGGTGGTGGTAAGCGCCATTGCGAAGAGGCTGACGGCGGCGAGCTTGATCGGAGAATGCATGGGTTGTGATCAGCGCACAGGCAAGAATGCCTATTCTACGAAAACGGGAGCAAGACAGGCGGAAGCGCCTGTCCCACCACATCACGAAGCCTATTCTACGAAAATTAGCGGCCTTCAAACAGATTGCGGCCCTCGACGAGTGCCCGTATCTTGCCATCGGCGACGCTGCGCTGAAGCATCCAGAAGCCACAATCGGGATGGATATAGCGCACGCGCTCCGGTCCAAGTGTCTTCGACGCGTGCTCGAGACGGCGCGCAATCAGCTCAGGCTCCTCAACTGCGTTGTCTTTGATATCGATGACACCCAAGCCGAGTCCGATGTGCGGGTCGAGATCGCGAAAGGCTTCGAGTTCATCATAGCCACGGCGTGCGAACTCGAGGACCAGATGATGGACCTTGAGGCAATTGAAAAACGGCATCAGATCTTTCCAGAAACCTTTCTGAACGGACTGGCCGCCGTAATTGCCGAAGCAGACATGCACGGCGCGCTCGCCCCGAATGCCTCCGAGCACGTGATTGATGGCGGGAAGCGCCCATTCACGGTCTTCCGGGTGGCCGCTGATATTGGCCTCATCGAGCTGGATGACCTCAGCGCCAACCAACTCAAGTTGCCGCCGCAGCACGTCTGCAATAGCCATTGCGAGCCTGGGGCGCTCGCCATAATGCCGGTCGGTGAGTACCTTGGCCAGCATATGCGGGCCGGTGCAGGTGAACTTGAGCGTGCGGGCAGTGAGCGAGCGGGTAAGGTCGTAATCGCGTGGCAGGTTGAGCGTGCCTTCGCCGATTTCACCGGTGACGATGCCGGCGGGCTCGGAGCGATAGGCCACACCCTGATCGGCGCGGAATTTTTCGAGGTCCGTGATGGAGAAGCGCGTCTGAATGCCATTCATGCGGCTGACGAAATAATCGATCATGCCGTTGGTTTCCGGATGGCTGGGATTAAAACGGTTCAGCTCGCCATCGGCGACGACATCGATGCCGACCAGTTCCTGGGTCTTGAGGACGACCATGATCGCATCGCGCAGGGCTGTGCGGGAGGAGTCACCCAGGAGCCAATGCGGTACAGGATAACTGCCTACGACGGTGGTGCGGATGGCCATCAGGATTCATTCTATACTGGGGCTTGCGGTACGCCAGTTTTTCCGCGCGGCACCGGTACAGCGGCTTCCTTCTGCTCACCGTTTCAGTCGCATTGCGCGCAGCACCGCCAGTCCGATTCACCGAACACACGATTGCTACAGGTCTCAGGGGCGGCTACCAAGTAGTGGTCGCGGATATCAACCATGACGGCAAGCCCGACGTGATCGCGCTGGCGAGCGGGATGCCGGAGCTGGTGTGGTACGAGAACCCAACGTGGGAGCGGCATGTAATTGTGGGCGGGATGTCGCGCATGATCAACTGCGCAGCGTGGGATATCGACGGCGACGGGATTCCGGAGATCGCGCTGGCGAGCGAGTTCGCGCAAGAGACGAAGAAAAGCGCCGGTGTGGTTTCGATTGTGCATCACGACGGCGATCCAAGAGGTCCGTGGAAGGCGACGGAGATCGACCGGCTGCCTACATCGCATAGGCTGCGCTGGGCCGATGTTTGCGGCAATGGAAAAAAAGTGCTGGTCAATGCGCCGCTCCTGGGGCCGCGCGCGGAAGCGCCAGATTACCGCGATCACACGCCGCTGGTGTTCTATCGGCCGGGAGAATGGAAACGGGAACTGACCGGCGATGAAAACGAAGGTGTGGTGCACGGGATTTACATCGTGGACTGGGAGGGTCATGGCCGCGAGGACATCCTGACAGCGAGTTTTGTGGGGATTGATCTGTACCAATCGGGAAAAAACGGCAAATGGAAGCGGACGGAGATCTCCAAAGGGGACCCGACGCCGTGGCCCAAATGCGGTTCGAGCGACGTTGCAGTGGGACGGCTGAGCAAGGGGCGTTACTTCGCGGCAATTGAGCCGTGGCATGGAAATCAAGTGGTGATGTATACGCAGGCCGGCAAACACTGGACGCGGCGCGTGTTGGATGATTCGCTGGTGGACGGCCACACCATCTGTACGGCGGATCTGAACGGCGATGGAAACGACGAGATCATCGCCGGATTCCGCGGAAAAGGCCGCAGCGTATTTGTGTATTACGCCGATGATGCCAAGGGCGGCGGGCACTGGTCGAAACGGGTGCTGGATGATGGCGGTATAGCGGCGGCGGCGTGCGCGGTGGCGGATCTGAACGGTGATGGCCGAACCGACGTCGCGTGCATCGGATCGGCAACCGCGAATTTGAAGTGGTACGAAAATCTGGGAGCCCGGTAGTGTACGAGGCGGTTTTCGCGGGCTTGCTAGAATCGTGGATTGCCCGGCGCCGTTGTTACCGTCGTGATTCCTACCTTATCGGCAGACGAGAAGCTGCTGGAGTGCCTGGGCGCGCTCGAAAAGCAGACGCGGCGCGATTTTGAAGTGATGATTGTGGACAACAGCGGAAAAGGTCTGGCGCAGCAGGCGGTGGGCAGCCAGTTCCGCGCGACGGTCGTCGAACCGGGAGCGAACGTGGGGTTTGCGACGGCGGTCAACTTGGGATTCAGGAAAAGCAACTCGCCGTTCGTGGCTCCGCTGAATGATGACGCTGTGGCGCACCCAGAATGGCTGGAATCGCTGCTGGCGGCGGCGGAGGCGCATCCAGAAGCCGGGATGTGCGCGTCGCAGGTGCGTCTGTACGCGGAAGACCAGTTGGATTCAGCGGGCATGGTGATCTGCGGCGATGGAAGCAGCAAGCAGCGCGGGCACCTGTATCCACCGGACGATTTCAATGTAGAAGAGGAAATCCTGTTTCCGAGTGCGTCGGCTGCGCTTTATCGCCGGGCGATGCTGGACGAGATTGGGCTGTTTGATGAAGATTTCTTTCTGTACTGCGAAGACACCGACCTTGGTTTGCGCGCGCAGCGGGCGGGGTGGAAGTGCATCTACACGCCGCGCGCGATTGTGGAGCATCACTATTCGCATTCCGCGGGGCGCGCCTCGAGGTTGAAGGCTTACCAGGTGGAGCGGAACCGCCTCTTCGTGCTGCTGAAAAATTTCCCGGCAAGAATGCTGTGGCGAGCACCGTTCGTGACTTTGGCGCGCTACTGGTGGCACTTGCGATCGATGTCCCTAGGCCGCGGGACAACAGCGCAGTTTCGCAGGGAAGGTAATAGCTCTCTCCAACTGGCACTGATCGTGTTCCGGGCGCACTGGGCCTTACTCATGAATTCAGGCGCGCTGTGGCGCAAGCGGCGTGAGATCAAGCGTCGCGCGAGACTGACGGCATCGGACTTCGCCAGATTGCTGCGGGCACATTCGATCAAGGCGCGCCGGGTGGCGGAGCTGTGATGAGTCCGAACGGCAAGTCGCTATTGGTCATCGTGCCGGCATTCAACGAAGAAGGTGCGGTTGGCAACGTAGTCGCGGATGTTAACCGCGTTATGCCGGATGTACCGGTGCTGGTGGTGGACGATTGCTCCTCAGATGCGACGGTGACGGTGGCGCGCGGAGCGGGCGCGGAGGTGCTCTCGTTGCCGCACCATCTGGGACTCGGGGGATGCGTGCAGGCCGGCTACAAGCTGGCATTCGAGTTGGGCTATCAGTATGTGATTCGAGTGGACGGTGACGGCCAACATGACGCGGCGGACATTCCACGGATTTTCGAAACGCTGCATTCGTCGGGCTGCGAGATGGTCATCGGTTCGCGATTCATCAATGGAAACGGCGAGCACACGAGTATGGTGCGCGCACTGGGCTCCCGTTTTTTCCGGATGGTGCTACGGCCGATATTAGGCAAGGCAGTCCACGACCCGACATCCGGATTTGTGGGCGTCAACAGGAATGCCTTAGGAGTGTTCAGCCGAAGTTTCCCGCTGGAATATCCGGAAATTGAGACTTTAGTGGTGCTGCAGCGCCGGCGTTTCCACTTCGAGGAAGTACCGTGCCGCATGTTGCCGCGAAAGAGCGGGCGTTCATCCATCACGCCGCTGAAATCCATCTACTATATTGTTCATGTGCTGCTGGGTGTGTTCGTCAACGTGCTGAAATACGAACGGCGCGCGCCCAAGCAGCCTGGGAGGTCGTGAATTGGACCGCCTCTTGAATGTGATGACAGGTTTGAGCGCGCTGCTCATTTTATTGGTGCTGGTTTCGGTGCGGCGCGCCAGGATCCGGGTTGAGTATTCGGTGAGCTGGCTGATGGCCGCTCTCGCGTTATTGATTCTGTCGCGGGCGCGGGGGCTCCTGCACTCGATCGCCGATCTGATTGGCGTCACCTATCCTCCACTGGCGCTGGTGCTACTGACTGGCTGCTTGTTTCTGGTGATTTTTTATCGATTCTCGGTGATCATCTCGCAGTTGAAGGACGACAACATCGCGCTCGCGCAGCGCGTGGCGATTCTGGAATACCACGTTCAATCGTTGAAGAACGCCGGCTAATAATTTTGCATGAAAACAAAAGGGCAGGAGTCTCGAAAGACGGCGCCGGCTAGTGCCAGGAGCGCAGGTGGAGCTCGAGCGGCCGGATTGCGGAGCAGAGCGAAAGCCGTGCGGGCAGCCGAGCCGCCGCGCAAGAAATACTGGCCGTACGCGCTGGCATTAGCGGGAATGCTGATTGCGGCCTTCGAAGTTTATGGGCCTTCGCTAAATGGCCCGTTCCTGTTCGACGATAATTACCTGCCGTTCAGTGTCCCGAACTTTCCGCTGGATGCGCTGAGGGCCTGGCTGGCCGGAGTACGGCCCCTGCTGATGTTCAGCTACTGGATCAACTATCGGATTTCCGGTCTGGAGACGGGTTCTTATCACGCGTTCAATGTCTTGTTTCACGCGGCAAACGCGGTTCTCATTTTCCTGATCACGCTCAAGCTTTTGGATTTTGCCGGTGTGGAGCGCAGGCGGCGGGACATTCTGGCGGGGTTTGCGGGCGCGCTGTTTTTGTTTCATCCGGTGAACTCGGAAGCCGTAGGCTACGTGGCCAGCCGCTCAGAAAATCTGAGTGTTCTGTTTTTCTTCACGGCGTTCGCTGTTTTTCTTTACAGGCGCTCGACGGCAATTTCCTGGGTGAGAGCGGCTGGAGTGCTGGCTCTATTCGCTGCAGCCGCGCTGACCAAAGAGCACACGGTGGTTCTCCCGGCATTGCTGTTGCTCACGGATTATTTCTGGAATCCGCCGTTTTCATTTCAGGGCATACGGCGAAACTGGCGGCTCTATGCGCCTGTGGTGATTAGCGCGGCCGCGTTGGGAATGTTCCTGCTGAGGAAACTGCGTGGGGCGGAAACCGCGGGATTCGCCATCAAGGACCTCACCTGGTATCAATATTTCATCACCGAGTGCCGCGCGTTCTGGGTATACATACGGCTCTTTTTGTTTCCGGCGGGTCTGGACATCGACTACGATTTTCCGATTTCCCACAGCCTGCTGGAGCACGGCGCAATTTTCGGGTTGGTCGCAATCGTGGCGGCGGTGGCTGCGGCATTTTACTACCGCAGGCAGTATCCACTGGCAGCGTATGGATTTTTTACCTTTCTGATTCTGATGGCACCAACGTCATCATTCATTCCAATCAAGGATCCGGTAGCGGAACGAAGGCTATACCTCTCGATGATCGGCCTGCTGTTGATTACGCTCGAATGTCTGCGGCGTGTTGACGTCAGGCAACCGAAGTGGATGGCAGCCATGGCCGCGGTGCTATTGCTGGCGGCCATTGCTACGAATCGCCGCAATGTTGTCTGGACCGATGCGGTGGTGTTATGGGAGGACACGGTCGCGAAATCACCCGGCAACGCCCGCGCGCATTTTCAGCTGGCGCAAGCTTACTATGACCGGGGCGATTACGCGAAAGTCCTTCCACAATACGAAAAGGTTGCTCAGCTCCAGAAGCCCGATGACCGGCTGTTCATTGACTGGGGGCTGGCGTACGACCAGTTGAATCAGCCCGATCAAGCGCTGACCAAATTGAAACAGGCGGCCGCCATGAATCCCACGGCGCACGTGTATTCCCAGATCGGAATGGTGTACGGCAAGCAAGGGAGAAATGCGGAGGCGCTGGAGGCGCTGGCGCGGGCGGAGCAGTTCAATCCGAATTTTGAAATGACGTACGTGTACCGTGGGGGCGTGCGTCAAAACATGGGCGATCTGCAGGGAGCCATCAAGGATTTTCGGCAAGGGCTGGCGATCAATCCGAACAATCAGAGAGCGGCACAGGCGCTGGTGAACGCGGAGGCAATCCTGCGAAGCCGTCCCTGATAATGCGACCGCTGCGCATCGGCGTCAACGCTCTTTATCTGATCCCTGGCGGCGTGGGCGGAACGGAAATCTACCTGCGTCATCTGCTGGCAGCGCTGGCAGAGATCGACCGCACGAATCAATACTACGTTTTCACAAATCTTGAGACCGGTGCTGATCTGGCGCCCAAGCAGGCGAATTTCACCACAGTCCGCCAACGTGTGAACGCGGCATTCCGGCCGGCGCGCATCATCTGGGAACAGACCGTACTGCCGTTATCCGTGGCGACCCGCGACATCGACGTGCTGCTCAATCCCGGTTTTACCGCCCCGCTGATTTGCGGCCGGCCTCAGGTCACGGTGTTTCATGACTTGCAGCACAAGCGGCACCCGGAATATTTCCGCTGGTTCGACCTGCCGTTCTGGCGCACATTGCTGTTCTGGTCGGCGCAACTGGCGACCTTGCTGATCGCGGTCTCCGAAGCCACGCGGGCGGATCTCGAGAATTATTATCGCCTGCCGCGAGAGAAAATTCGCGTGGTGCCGGAGGGCGTAACGCCGAGATTTTCAGAAATTGCGCGAGCGCGCCCTGCATCCCCGCCGGAGCCGTTCCTGTTGACCGCTTCCACTCTACATCCGCACAAGAATCTGGATCGGCTGCTGCGAGTATTTACGGAGTTCCGGCGCACGCGGCCCGAATACCGGTTGGTAATCACGGGTGTTCGCGGATTTGACACCGAAAAGCTAGAGCAGCTTCGGGTCGCGCTGGGGCTGGCGGAAGCCGTGGAATTCACCGGCTGGATTGACCGCGACAAGTTGTTCACGTTGTTCGAGCGCGCGTGGGCGTTCGTCTATCCATCGAATTTTGAGGGTTTCGGCTTGCCGGTGCTCGAAGCCCTGGCGGCGGGTGTGCCCACAGCCTGCACGGAGATTGAGCCTCTGGCCAGCATGGCAGGCGAGGCAGCTCTGCTGTTTGACCCGTCGAGTGACGCCGAGATGCTCGAAGCGCTTGTGCGCATCACATCAGACGAGGCTTTGCGTACGAAGCTTACCGCGGCAGGCCCCGAGCGCGCGGCTTTATTTTCATGGACTACCACGGCGCGATTGACGCTGGATGTATTGCTCGAAGCGGCGCGCCCATCGAGATCGTCGCCTGGGGACGAAGTCTCCATTGTGAACAAGAATCAAAGGCCGGGTAAGAATGGGGTAAGAATTAAGATGTGATTAAGCCGAGCGGGCGAAGGTGATGCGCAGCCGCCAGTTCTTGATTCGTACCAGACTTCCGAAGGTCAGACGTAGCGGCTTGCCGGCGTCCTGATCCGCACCTGGCACAGCAGCATCCGGGGGAGCGGGTTCGAGCGGAGCGCCGGTAGCCATTTGCGCGGCAGGCGCGGGCGCCACCGGTTCCAGAATCGAGGCAAAGCCTGGCAGTTCGAGCGCGGAAGGTTGCGCGATCAAAGCGGCCGTTGTCTCACCCGATTCTTCCGATGAACGCAAGGACGTTGCCCCCACGGCGGACGAATAGTAGGCCATGGGCGGCGCGATTTCGGGAATAGCCTCGTGATGAACAGCTGCCGCTTGTGGTGAAAGATCGCCGGCAATAAGCAGTTCATCCTGCCGCTCCTCCGCAGAAATCTGTTGGCCTGCGCCTGCCTGATCTTCGGACTCGATCTCCAGAGCTTCTTGCGCTGCAGCGAAACCGGGCAGCTCGATGGGGAACACCGGCGCCAACTGCAAAACGGCTGCCGGATGACTTTTTAGCGAATGACAATACAAGGACAGTTCGCACCCATCCGCCAGCGGCAGTGCGGCGCCATGGGAAGCTTCGGCTAATACCGGCAAACCCAGCTGAAGCCTGGGCTCGAAGGCGCGGTTGGTGGCCTGCGCCGGAATCAACGATCCGGTTTCGGCGCATGCGCTTTCCGCCTGAGGCTGAGCATCCGCGGATGGGCTTGGCGTGCTCAACTCAATTTCAGCGCGTTGAGCCGCTTGCGAGGCCGGTGCGAAATGCGCGAGCGGCAGTCCCGTCCAACGCGGTGCGGCGGGCATGTCCGGCAGCTCAATCTGGAAAATCAATCCTGATTCGGCGATCAGTTCCGCGGCGGGCAAGCCCGAAGCCTGCGGAAGCTGGATGAGAGCCGACGATTCAATTCGCCCGGCGCTATGCACGCTGCCGCGAATGTTGTCCAATGCTCCAAGATTCACCGGCGTGAATTCCGCCACGCAAGTCGCGTTCAGTTCCGTCTCGCCCGCAGCGGTGCTGACCAACTGAAAGACCCGGACGAACGGGCCCGAATCGTCGGACTCGACGCGCGGAGGCCTCGCCTCACCTTTCGACATGGAACCTGCCCATCGGAGAGCAATGGGTGCATTCTCGCCATCGACGACTGCGATCTCCGGGACCGCGTACTGATGAGCTGGCATCTGATCCCACGATTTGCGGAAAGAGGAGGAATATTTCTCCCGGTGCTCTCGACAACAAAAATCCTCGTCGAAAAAGCCCCGCAAGGGTTTCAGCTCGGCCTCACAATAAAGACACAGCACTCGTTTAGTCCGTCCTACGGCTTCTGCCCTCATTATAAGGCGGATTTCCAGCAATTCGTTGAGTAATTTGAGTTTAAATGCTCGTTAATCGGTTCGCTATTTACAAAGAAAGTAGGGGCATCGAAACTAAAGATAACTCTCAAGCCAGGAAAATCCACCCCGAACCCGATCTGGCGCCGGACTTCGGTCAACTTCGGTCAACTTCGGTCATTCGTGACGGAGCGCCACCACAGGGTCGACTCTTACAGCGCGGCGCGCGGGAATATAGCCGGCCAGAAGCCCAGAATAGACCCGGCACGCAGGCAAGGGCCGCGAATGTCATCGGATCTACCGCTACCACATTAAGAAGGGCGCTGGACATGACCCGGGTCAAAATGTAGGCCACGGGAATTCCAATGCCGAGGCCCAGTACCGCCACGCGGAACGCCTGCCCCACGACCATCCGGAGGATCTCACGCCGCCCGGCCCCCAACGCTACACGCACACCGATTTCGTGAGTGCGCTGCGCCACGGAATAGGAAATTACCGCATAGATTCCCGTGGCTGCCAGCAGCAGGCCGATGACGGCATACATGCTCATGGTGTTGGCTGAGACCCGCACGCCCGAAGTCTGTTCGGCAATGACTTGTTCCATGCTCTTGATGTCGAACACCGGCTGGTTTCGATCCACATCACGGACTTTGGCCCGAGCGCCGTTAGTTTAGTTAGCGGCCTCCGGCGGATCACCCGCAGTACGCACGCGGAGACTATCGAAAGTTGGGGTGCCTGGCGGTAGAGAATAGCGGCGGACGGCTGCGGCTCGCCGGTAAACCAGTCCTTGGTGTCCCCGCAAACGCCGACGATCCTGAGCCAGGGCGATTGAGAGTTCCCAAGCTTGATGCGCCGGCCGATTGGATCGGAGCCGGGCAATAGTGACGCGTCACCGAATCGCTGACCACCACTACTCGCGGCGAGTCCGCGCCATCCTGTGCCGAAATTGATCGTCCCCCGAGGATCGGAATTCCCATGGCCTGGAAATAGTGCTCGCTATGCCCGGATGCTGGGGTGGGGCTCACCCGGCCGAGGCTCCGGCCGTCCTTCGGTATGAAGTCCTTTGGCCATTCCCGAGAACCCGACGGCGCCTGCCGCCCGCACCTCTGGAAGACTTCTCTAGCCCGCGCAATACCTCGTCATAGAGTGCAGAAATCTGGGCGTTCTCACGGTACTTCGATGCCGGTAGCGTGACTTGCATGGTGATCAATTTCTTCGGATTGAAGCCCGCATTGAGCGTCAACATGCGCTGGAAAGTTTGAACCATCCAAAAGAACCAGCGCCAGAGCCACTTCTGATATGACCAGCACGCTGCGCAACCGGCTGCGCGCGGGCCCTGTGCTGGATGCCCGCCCGCCTTCTTTGAGAGTTTCACTCAGGTCTTCGGCGGCTCTTCTTCCGAGGAGCTGGATGATGGCGGGAAGACCGCAGAGCACGCCTGCAACCAGCGATGTCACGAGCGTGAACATCACCACGCCGCGATCGAGGTCCATGTTTTTTAGACGAGCCATCCACCGGAGCACCTGCGGCGGACGGCTGGAGTTCGTCCACGTCAGATTCCAACTGGCCAGCGCCAGCCCCAGCGCTCCGCCCAGCAACGCAATCAGGATGTTTTCAACCAGCAGTTGACGCGCAATGCTCCACCGGCTGGCCCCGAGAGACGCCCGGACCGCGATTTCCTTTTGCCGGGAGGTTGGGCGCGCCAGTTGGCGGTTGGCTACATTCGCGCAGGCGAGCAACGGCACAAACGCTGCCGCGCCCAGCAGGATCAGAACAAAACGGTCGGCGACCTGGAGTCATGGATGGCCCGCTGATTTTTTTCGCTGGGCGTCAACGCCAGCGGCGCCCATTGCTCAGTGGCCAGCGGGTAATCAAACTCGTTCGGCATCACCCCGACCACGGTGTAGCTGCGGCCATCAAGCGAGATCCGTTTTCCGACCATGTCGGCGTCGAAGCGAAGCGGCGCTGCCAGAAGCCCTGGCTCACCACCACCCCGTCGCGGGCCGGCTCGGCCTTCATCGCTCAGGAAAGTCCTGCCACGCACGGGTTTGGTTCCCAGAAGCGGAAAGAAACGCGGCGAGACCAGGCACGCCTGAATGTGTTCAGGATCGTCGACGCCGGTCAGATTCACATCCCACGCCCGGTAGGCAGCCAGATCCTCGAGCGACCGGCTGCGTTCTTTCCAATCGAAGACGTTGGCCGCGGCCACAGCGTCTCACGCCGTTCGCACCTTCGGAATGGTTTCCCAAAGCGTCATAACGCGTTCCAGAGGTGGAAAGGGCAGCGGATGCAGAACCAGTGCGCTGACGGCGGTGAAGCTGGAAGCGTTGACGCCGATTCCCAAAGCCAGGGCCAGCACCGCCACGATGCTTGTACCGGGATTCTTGATCAGCACACGCAGGCTATAGCGGAATTCCCGCACCAGGTTGTTCACTATTCACCTCGATTCGGAGCGCAGTTGATTCAGGGCGGCCCAGTTCTGGATCCGCGGCCGCATTGCATGGAACTACGTGAAACCCCGGAGATTCGTTCCATCGCTGGTTGCCAATCATCCTAAATCTGGCAGTTGGGGCCGCCGGATTCCGCCATCTACTTGTCGCCGCAACTCATTGCAGAAAAATCGGTTGTCACCCAGAAGGTGATCTGCGCAGCAGTTGGAACTCGTAGTCGGCAAAAGCGTATCAGAATGCGGCGAAGGCCGAACTGCCGGATTTAGGATCATATATTTTGCGAACGGGAGCCCGTCTCATGCGTATTGATTAGAGAGGCGCTCCCAGAAGTGCATATGGAGGCGTAGTGTTCCAAGATCTGAGATTCGGACTCCGACTGCTCTGGAAAGAGAAGGCGTTCACTCTGACCGCGCTAGTCACTCTGGCGTTGTGCATCGGCGCGAATACCGCAATCTTCACAGTGCTCAATGCGGTAGTGCTCCAGCCGCTTCCCTTCGCGGAACCAGAGCGCCTGGTCACGATGTACAACATCTACCCCGGCGTGGGCGTCACTGAATACGGAGCAAATGGTGTGCCGGACTATCTGGACCGCAAGCAAATGAGCGGTGTTTTCGATTCCGTCGATCTCGAGGGGCATCGCGGCTATGATGTAGGTGCCGAAGGCTCGCCGCAGCGTATCGATGGAGCATACGTTACGCCCTCCTATTTCCGCGTTCTGCGGTCGGCGCCGATGCTGGGGCGGGCTTTCACAGAAGATGACGCGGTATTCGGCACAGACAAGTTTGCCATCCTGAGTTACGGGTTGTGGAAGGAAATGTTCGCCGCGGACCGGAACGTTCTGGGTAAAGATATCAGGCTCAGCGGCGTGCCATATCGGATCGTCGGAGTGTTGCCAGAAAAATTCGGACGAGGCCTGGATCGCGACACTAAGATCTGGGTTCCATTTGCCTTCGAGCCGAAGCAAACCGCCGATGATGCGCGGCACAGCAACAGTTGGGGAATGATCGCGCGGCTGAAGCAGGGTGTGACGGTCGAGTACGCGCAACGTCGTATCGATGCACTCAACAAACAGAACGTCGATCGATTCCCGCAGTACCGCCAACTCCTCATTGATGCCCGTTTCGGCACAAAAGTGCTGGCTCTGAAGGATGAAATGGTGAAGACCATCCGTCCCACGCTCTATCTGCTGCAGGCCGCTGTCGCCTTCGTGCTGCTCATTGGTTGCGTCAACATCGCCAACCTGATGCTGGTCCGTGCGAATATCCGGATGAAGGAAATGGCCATCCGTTTCAGCCTGGGCGCAGGGCGCTGGCGGTTGGGCCGCCAGTTGCTGACCGAAAGCATTACGCTGGCGATACTTGGCGGAGCGCTTGGCGTCATGGCAGGCTTCGGCGGCATTCTTGTGCTCGCGTATCTGGGCGCCAAAGAATTGCCTCGCGGCGAAACGATTCAGATGGATGGCGCGGTTCTGGCTTTCAGCGCTCTGGTTACCGTTCCTACAGGACTGATTTTCGGAAGCATCCCTGTATTCCATCTCTACCGCCGCGACTTGAACGAGGTGTTTCGCGGCTCCGGGCGGACCGGCACCACTGAGCGCCGGGCAGTGTGGACCCGTTCAGCTCTGGTGGTTTGCCAGGTGTCGCTCGCCTTCGTACTGCTGATCGGCTCGGGACTGTTGACGCTGAGCTTCGCAAGGCTGCTGTCCGTCAATCCCGGCTTCAAGCCGCAGAACGTATGGTCGGCACAGCTTTCCCTGCCCGACGTCCGTTACAAGGATGACGCCCGGGCCCGCAGCTTTATCGGCGCAGTGCTGGAAAAGGTGCGTAGGCTTCCCGGTGTGACGCACGCAGGCGCCACAACCTATTTGCCGTTCAGCGGCAATAACAATGCGAGTGCGATTAGCATCGACGGCCACCCACTCTCGCCCGGCGAGCTTCCACCGGTCCCCGGATGGAACACGGTTGATTCCGGCTACTTCCAGGCCATGGCCATTCCTCTTCTGCGCGGGCGGATCTTTGCTGAGAGCGATACGGCAGAGGCGCAGAAGGTTGCGGTGATCGACCAGTTCATGTCGCGGAAGTATTGGCCCAAAGGCGACGCGATCGGCGGCAGGATCAAGCGCGGTATGGAGAATAATGAGCCGCTCTGGACGATTGTTGGAGTGGTTAACAGCGTGAAAACCGACAATCTAGCCGAGCGCAATCCCGTAGGACAGATTTACTTTTATTACAAGCAGTATGTTCCCAGGACCATGCATCTGGTGGTGAGGACGGATCGGAATCTTCCGCAACTGGCGTCCACCATCCGGCGGCAAATCCTCGAGGTCGATGGCGAGCTGCCGCTGGCCGACATCAAAAGCATGCCGGAACGGGTTTCATCTTCGGTGGTGAGCCGGCGCGCGGCCATGATCCTGTGCCTGGTTTTTGGCAGTCTGGCATTGACGCTTGCGGCTGTGGGTCTCTATGGCGTCCTGGCGTACACGGTTACCCAACGCACGCGCGAGTTCGGCATCCGTGTGGCGCTCGGCGCCGGCGTGCGCGACGTGATGCGAATGGTCCTGGGGAATGGCTTGAAACTCGCCGGGATCGGCCTTGCCATCGGGATCGCGGGTTCGCTGGCGCTGACGCGACTCATGACCACTCTGCTCTATGATGTGAGACCGACCGATCCGGTCGTATTCCTGATCGCCGCCGTAATACTGGCACTCGTCGCGCTGATCGCATCGCTCGTGCCGTCCTTACGCGCTGTCCGCATCAAACCGGCAATTGCGCTGCGCTATGAATGATGGAGGACCGGCGAGTCGTTCAAAACAGGGCCAAATAATTTTTCTTGATCGGCTGAACCAAACTGCCGGGTTCAATCGTCTAACTTAATGAGCGTAGCGGCTATTTTCACGGAGGGTTCGATGAGCAGCGTCTCAATATATTCTAAACTCGCGGAGCTCCGCGCAAAGACGGATCAAGAGCTGGTGAACCTGATCGATGAGGAATTGAATCTCGGATTTCGCGTTGCGCTGACAGCGCCAGTCACGGCGGCGAAAGCCTACACCGAGGCTCAGAAACTGACTCACAAAGTTGAGGATCCTGGTGAGCGTCGCCGGTTAGAGAGCAAATTGAGCCAGCTTCGGGAAACACTGGATGGCCTCTCCGCGCCCGACATTTTGAGAGTATTCGCCGCATGCTCGTGACCTTTACAAAGCTGGCTCTCTACCGTTGATCGGCCAATCGTGACTTCACCGAAAAATTATAGTAAGCGAAGCGATTGAAGACAAGCCGATTGACCGGTCCGATCCATTCATTGGAGTTCCGCTCCGCGCGGAGCAAAGATTGGCAGGTCAATCAGCAGGAATCTGTAAAGTACCCCCGTTTCATTGAGTTTCTGTGATCGGGGCTGTGGCACTCGCCAAGGCTGAAGGCTTCGGAAGTGAGTCACCGCCGATGTTCACCGGCACTCCGGCACGCTTTTGGCATCCATCGCCGGCACCAACTGAAAGTGCCGCGGTTCCCGGTTTGGGTCTTTCCCTATGCAAGGACGCGATCACCACCCGCTGATAGATGGGATGCGCGAACCCGCTGCGCGCGGGATGCCCTGCCGCTCAGACGACGCGGCGCCCCAGGGCCAGATCGCCACAAGACCCTGTGAAATCGATGGTTACGCCCATCAACACTTCGCCTACTAGCCTCGGATTCTGGTCGCGACAACTCACCAGAAACCTCGGTGCAAGTCGTTGGAAACAAAGAACCGGTCGAACAGAGGTTTCTGCCGCCAGAGACGTTCCCGCCAGGGATCGTCGGGTGCTCTCTCAGAGACCGGGCGCTCCAGAAGATCTCCCGCTCAGGGCGTCGCGCAAGAAAATGGATCCTGGCGCGGACACAATCCCGGGCAAAAACGCTCAAGTCTCCGCCAATTGCCCACTTCTCGGAATTCTCGCTCAGAGCCACAAAGCTGTACATCCGGTTATAAGCTTCCACTCCGAAAGTTTATTGGCATTAGACAGGCGAAAGCCCGGATAGACGCCTGTCCCACTACAGGCAGGAATGCTTATTCCACTCGAATGGCGAAGCCTATTCCATCAAATCAGCGGCAAATGCGCCACATGTGGTGTTACAATCACACCTCCTTTGAGCATCGAGATCGATCGCGATTATCTCCTCAAAACGCTGACCGAACTGGTTCGCATCAACTCCATTAATCCGACGCTGGTGCCTGGCGCGCCAGGCGAGGCGGAGATCGGGAGATACGTAGCCGGCTCGTTGCGCAACATCGGGCTGGACGTCACTGTAGTGGAACCGCAGCGCGGCCGGCCGAGCATCGTAGGAGTCCTCAGAGGCAAACATCATGGGCGCTCGCTCATGCTCAATGCGCACTACGATACCGTGGGCATCGACGGAATGAGCGATCCTTTCTCGGGTGCGATGCGCGATGGAAAACTCTACGGCCGCGGTGCTTACGACATGAAAGGAAGCCTGGCCGCTTGCATGACGGCTGCGAAAGCACTGACGGACAGCAGCGGACTCTCGGCTGGCGCGATCGCAGTGACCGCGGTGGCCGACGAAGAATATGGCAGCATCGGCACCGAGGCGGTGATCCGGGAAATCAGAGTCGATGGGGCGATTGTCACCGAACCCACGGCGCTCGATCTCTGCCTGGCTCACAAAGGTTATCTGTGGATCGAGGTGGAAACGGAAGGCCGAGCCGCGCATGGCAGCAAATTCGCCGAAGGTGTGGACGCCAACATACGCATGGGCCGGTTTCTGAACGAACTCGAGAAAGTGGAGCGTGAACTGCGGGCGCGTCCGGGGCATCTACTGGTCGGCCCTCCGTCTCTGCACGCAGCCACGATTTCGGGCGGCACGGGGCTGAGCACGTACGCGGCGAGTTGCAAGCTTCAGATCGAGCGGCGCAGTGTGCCGGGTGAAACGGCGGCGCAGGCCGTTCGCGAGATCCAGGAAATCGCGGATCGTCTGGCTGCCGCTGACCCGACGTTTCACGCGACCGTTCGGCCGTTTTTCACGCGGCAGGCTTTCGAAGTTTCGCCGGATGCGCGCATCGTACAGGTTGTGGAGCGCGCGGCCAATCAGGTGCTCGGAAGAAAAGTCAGACGTTTCGGCGATACGCCATGGATGGATTCGGCGCTCCTCTCCGCGGCGGACGTCGAGACAGTTGTCATCGGACCGGCTGGGGCGGGCGCGCACGCGGCCGAAGAGTGGGTGGACATCGAATCGGTGACGCGTCTGGCGGAAATCCTGGTGCGCGCGGCGCTGGACTATTGCGTGTAATGGCATCGGCGCGCAGTTGATGATTCGACATAATTCTAGTAAAAGCCATGCCGCTAAAGATCCTGTTTCTGTTCGGTACCCGGCCGGAGGCCATCAAGCTTAGCCCTGTTGTGCTGCACATGCGATCCCGGCCGTCCGAATTCTCGGTCCGCGTGGCCGTTACCGCCCAGCACCGGCGTCTTCTCGACCAGGTTTTGACCACATTCGACATTCGTCCCAACTACGATCTTGACCTCATGCGGTCAGGCCAAAGTCTGCTCCAATCGAGCGCGCGCATTCTTGCCGCACTTGAAGACGTGCTGAATTCCGAGAGACCGCAATTGGTGCTGGTACAGGGGGACACGACGACAACTGTATGCGGCGCGCTGGGCGCCTTTTATGAAAACGTGCCAGTGGGGCATGTCGAAGCGGGGTTGCGAACTGGCGATCTTCGCCAGCCCTTCCCCGAGGAAATGAATCGCGTAGTGACCACGCGGCTCGCCTCCCTGCACTTCGCCGCAACGCAAGAAGCCGCCCGTAACCTGTGTGCTGAAGGCGTTGACTCCCGAAAAATCGCCGTGACAGGAAATTCGGGCATCGACGCAGTGCTCTACGTGCGCAACGGGCTCGAGCAGGGTCGCTGGACCGCTGACGGCGAGAATGCGCTCGGGACCTGGCTTGATGATTCCAAGAAATTGATCGTTGTTACGGCGCATCGGCGGGAAAGCTTTGGCGAGGGGTTCGAGCGAATTTGTGCGGCTCTGTCCCGGCTCGCCGAACGTGACGACATTCAGATCGTATTCCCGGTTCATCCCAACCCCAACGCACATAAGCCGGTCTGTCGTCACCTCTCCAACCGCCCCAATATCCTGCTGGCAGAGCCGCTGGAGTACGTGCCGTTCATTGACCTCATGCGTCGCGCCTTTTTTGTTATGAGTGATTCTGGGGGCATTCAGGAGGAAGCACCTGCTCTTGGCAAACCCGTGCTGGTTTTGCGTGACAAAACGGAACGCTCGGAAGCCGTCGACGCCGGGACCGTACGTCTGGTAGGAACCGATGTGGATTGCATCTTGCGAGAGGCTCACGGCCTGCTTGACTCCCCCGCGGCATATCAGCAAATGTCGTGTGCTCACAACCCGTATGGCGATGGACGCGCGAGCGAGCGGATCTCCCGAGCGATTCTTTCCTTCTTCAACGAAGAGCGTTCCTGATCCAGTCTGAAGCCGGCCACTGTCGTAAAATATGAACTCGAGTGTGACCGCTGCGATTACGTACTATGCGTACTCCCTTAAGCCGCATGCATTCGCCGATCACGTTGGGAGTTACTCCCAGGTCCGCTAGTCGTGATCCAGCGATCGTGGATCGGATGATAGAGTGGCTCCTATCCGGGGACGTACAAATGCGAAAAGGACGCCATACCGGAGGCGTGATTGGCTGGAGTGACTCTTTTCAAGACACGAGGTTCATATATCCGGAAATCACGGGCTACTATCTTATTTTTCTGGCCTACTTACGGGCTTTCGGCTTTGAAGAAAGCCGAGTGATACCCCGTATTCGGTCGGCAGTTCGATGGCTCGAGCGAAACTGGAACTCCAGCGCCTACCCCTACACGCGTTTATATCTCGATGGATGCAATCAAAGAGACTGGCGCAATAGGTTTCGGTTTTCGTTTGATTTGGCAATGATGCTCAGGGGGTTGGTATGCGTAGCTGATTGTATCGATACGCGAACATTCCAGTCTCTTCGAGCATGCCTCTGCGCACACTTGTTGGACTTCGTGGACACGGACGGCTTGCTGAAGGCTTGTGTCGCAATCACTGATGGCCCACAGCCGGAAACCTGGTCAGTCAAGAGCGGGCCCTATCAACTAAAAGCGGCGGTTCCGATTCTGGAACTTTCCGGGATTGTGCCGAGCCGGCTTCAGACTGCTGCTGAAGAAATTGTTGGCCGGTAGAGGTCGTATGCGCCCACGACATTCAGTTTCAAAGACCTGCATCCAACCCTATATTTCATCGAGGGTCTCCTCTTGCTTGGTATTCACTTACAGGATTCGAAATTACAACAGCACGCCGGCAGCGTATTGGCTTCTATCTTCGATGATCGAGCCGTTGCGAAATTTTTCCGCAAGGGTGTTCAACATCGGTCGGATGTCGTCGCACAGAGTTTGCGAGTGGCTTGCCTTTTACATGAGGTAGCTTACGTGGGAGGCGTGACACGTCTTGAGAAAACGCTAGCCAATTCTCTGATCAGTTGTTGTGGCGACGGCGCTGTGTATTTCCACCGAGACTCACAGGGCCACCTGCTACACGCGAACACTTGGAGTACGATGTTTGCCGTACAGGCATTACGACTCTATCAGCGATTAGATGACTCTTTTGACCCTAAGATGATTCGATTTCTGGTGTGATCCATGACGAAACCCACGTTGGAGACGGCGCGATCTCATCGTCCCAGCGAAATGTTGACTACTGATGCGCCCAAGATCGTTTGGATCGAGCTGACATCAAAGTGTCCATTCGATTGCATATTCTGCTCACGGAAGACTGTACGAGGATCTGGCGAACACATGAATTTCTCTTTATATTCTTCTATTATCGATCAACTTCGCCAGCCCGAAATAATCAGGTTAAATTACTCCGGAGAGTCCACATCTCACCCCTCTCTCTTAGACGCAATTCGGCTTGCGCATCAGACAGGAGCATTTACGGAACTCGTGACGGCATTGGCTTCGTATCCAGAGGAGCGAATCCCCACATTAGTCACGAGCGGCCTGGATCGCCTTACGGTTTCACTTCATACCATGGATGACGAGCAGTTTTCGCGCGTCTATCGTTTCAGTAGTCTCGAGGTCATGCGGGCCAAGCTGAGGACACTCATTGAGTGCCAGCGCCGACTTCGCGTTCAGAAACCAATTGCGGATTTCGCATTTGTTGCCATGCATGAGAACCTCGGACAGCTGAACTCAGTGGCGGAGTACGCTCAAACCTTAGGAATCAAGAATATCTCAGTGCATCCAGTGATCCGTCGAGCTGGCATTCCCGCGCAATTCGGACTGGAGCTGGTAGGGAATCGGCTGCAGCCCACATTTAAACGCGATTTAGCAGACGCTATACGGGAGGCAGTCCGAAATTTCCCGGGCGTGGAGATCAGCAGTTCGACTGCGGAGTTGCAACCGGACTGTCCTTTGGACAGCCGTCCGCGGCGCCATACGGGACCGCTGCCGAACGGAGCATGGATTTCCACATGCGACCAGAATCCTTGGGAAACAGTACACATTTTGGCGAACGGAGACGTGGTGCCGTGCGAAGTGCAGGACCAAATGGTGCTCGGAAATCTGAATATGCAGCCGTTGGCGTCGATCTGGCATGGTGAAGCGTACCAGACCTTTCGAGATCGTTATCAAGTAGGTCAAATCACGCCATGTCAGACATGTCCTTATAAATTGGCGTATTACCCTTCGGCCCTTGCATCGAGTATTTCTGCGAAGGATGGCAACAATTCGCAGCTACTCGGAGGTTGGTATCAGACGGAAGGCGAAATTCTCTGGAGTAAGCAGCGCAGTGCCGCTGTGCTGGCCGGAGGAACCGGCAAACGGCATTTATATATCAAGGGTATCCTTCCTTCTTTCCCTGATTCAGATGGCGTCAGGTTGTCCATTTGGTGCAACGATAGAACGGTCGCGACCATTGCAAATCATAGCAGCGAGCAGCGGGGCTTTGAGCTGTCAGTGCGCTTACCTGAGACAGCACCACTCTTCTATATACGGTTCGCAACAGATCGTCCGTACCGGCCCAGCGCTTACGGTTTTGATGATGTCCGCGAGCTAAGTTTTGCGCTGTCTCACATCGAAGTGAAGTGAAACATAAAGACCCTAATAACCCAGAGACTGTATCGCTCTTGCGATTTCTGCCATTGTTAGGTGCGCTCGTTTTGGGGCGGCTGATTACTCGTGTTTTGACTCGCTTTCCCAAAAAGCAAACACACGCTGGCAAATGGCGACCCGGGATAAGCGTCGTGATTCCGGAATGTTGCACTCCGCACTTACTAGGGGCATGTTTAGCGGCCACATACCGGGCAGCGGATAAGATCTCGGAGCCCGTTGAAGTGATCGTAGTAGTCAACGGAACTTCATTAGACAAGTATGCCGGCTGCAAGGATCAATTTCGGAATGTCAAATGGCTTCACAACACGAAGCCACTCGGTTTTGGCGGTGCAGTGTCAATGGGGGTTCGCTCGGCAACATTTGATTGGGTCTATCTGTTGAACAGTGACATGACTTTGGACGCCGATGCACTGCAAGAGGTTGTCAAATGGCGCGCAGCGCATGTTTTTGCAATCGCAACGCAAATCTTTTTTGCCGATTCGACGCGCCGGCGGGAAGAAACAGGATGGACAGATTTTCGGATCACTCCTGGCGGCGTCGAAGCTGTTGATGTTCGCCCTGAAGATTCGGAAACGGTTCGAGGTCATTTGTATGCGGGTGGCGGGAGTTCTCTTTACCGTCGTCAGCTTCTCTTACTTGTGATGAATCGGTCCGATCCCTATCACCCTTGTTACTGGGAAGATGTGGAATGGGGTGTACGTGCCTGGCGCCTTGGGTATGAAGTACTATTCTGCCCTCGTTCGAGGGCGACACACATCCATCGCGCAACAGTTGTACAGCTTTATGAGATCGCAGAGATCGACCGAATCTTTCGGAGAAACGCATTGGTCTGTGACCTGCGCAATGATCTCACACATACCGAACCCAGGCTGCTGATTCAGCAGGTGGGTACACAGGTTCGCCAGAGTCAGGTTGGGCTCTGCTCTGTCCGGTTTGCAATGTCCGTGCTTTGTGCGCTCTGTCGGGACGCTCGGGCGCCTCAGCGGCCTGCATCATTGCAGTACCTCAGAAAGAAATTTTATCTACGGCCCATTGCTGAGCCGACCGTGCGACCGAGACTTTTGATTGTCGCTCCTTACGCAGTCTGTCCACCGCTCCATGGCGGCGCGAAGCGTATAACCGGACTGATCCAACATTTGGCGTTAGAGCACGAGATTATCTTTCTCGGAGATGAGGACGCGCTGTACGCCAACGATGCGGTGCGTGATTTCAAGGGTCCAGTCGCAGTTCACCTGGTTGGAGGCCGACCTGCGGAGCGGGGTGAGGACTCACAAAACCGCATCTCACGGATCCAGGTTCACTCGCATAGTTTATTGAAATGCGAGCTTGACAGAATTGTGGCATGTTATCGACCGAACATAGTTCAGCTCGAGCATGTTGAACTGGCCGGTCTGATTAAGGCTAAGCGCAACGGAGCGCCGTGGTTCATCACCTTGCATGACGTCCTCTTTGATGGGTCCGGCGATGTTGTGGCGGATCGTTTTGAGCGACGGCTGGTCAACCGCTTTACTGGCGTAATTACATGTACTCGAGAGGATGCTGAACTGGTAAATCATCCGAGCACCAGGGTGGTGCCGAATGGTGTCGAAGAGAGGAGCCGAGTCTGTGGTCCATCTTTGGGCAAGCACAGTATCCTTTTTGTGGGACCTTTTCGATATCCGCCCAATTTTATGGGTATACAGGAGTTCTTGGAGAAGGTCTATCCGAAACTAGTTCACGCGGTGCCTGACGTGCATCTGGACATACTCGGAGGACCGGGCGCTCCAGAGTTGGCGTCCCAAATGAATTGCTTTGATCAAACTGGGGTTCGAGTGCACGGTCCAATCACCGATGTGTATGCCTGGCTCGAAAACTGCGCGTTGACGATTAATCCTGTGTATGGGGTTGGCGGTTCCAGTGTCAAGTTGATAGAGTCTATTGCGTCCGGGCGCCTATGTATCTCGACGCAACAGGGAGCCAGAGGCTTCGCTGACCTTAATTTACCTGCTTTAATACAAGTTACAACTGTAGATAATTTCTTAGAGCTTCTTCAGTTATTCTTGCGTGACGAAGCCGCACGACTACAGCTCGAGAAGCCCGCCGCCTGGATCCACTGCCAACTCAGTTGGGCTAAGTCAGCCCGAATTCAAGGTGACTTTTACAACCATCAGCTTAGCCAGCAGACATTTTACAAAGGGACGCATGGGCACATCGCCGGAGACCTGCAGTAGAACCTGCTACGACCAAATTGCGGACATTTATGACGATGATATGGGCCGCAACATGCGATTCGCTGATGTGTCCTACTACGTGGAGCGGGCTCTCGAAAATCGAGGCCGAATCCTCGAACTTGGTTGTGGGACAGGACGCGTCACTTTGCCATTGTTACGAGCCGGGCTGACGGTAACAGCCGTGGACATTTCGGGCCGAATGTTGTCGGCGCTTCAGGAAAACTGTAAACGGACCTGCACGCGTTCCGAGCAGAGCCGTCTACAGATCGCACAAATGGACGTTCGACAGGGGGGATTACGCGGAAAGTTTTCTACGATTCTGCTTCCTTACTCATTTTTTACTTATTTTGTAGAGCCATCAGAACAGCGGGGCTTATTGTCGTACATACATCGACAGATCTGCCGTGACGGACATTGCGTTATCGACGCGTTCATCCCGAATCCGACGATAAGGTACGGTGAGCCCATTTGGGATTACACCCGATCGATCGCTGATGGTCGAATCCTGCAGCGATGGAAAATGCTCGAAGGAGGCCTAGATCCAGCTGTAAACTTAATTCGCCGGCACTATCGTCTATTAGACCGATCCTTCAAAATACTTAGAACTATGAGCACGGTTGAGCGGATTCGTTGTTCTACTCCAAAACAGATGATGACCTTACTTGAAGAGAATGGCTATGAATTGTTGACCATAGACTGGAACTACGGAAGCTCTGCCGGTTCAAGCGACGCGCAATTTGCAACATACAGATGTAGGCCCCTGAGTCCCGCCGCTCCATGACAACGGTGCGCAGGCGCGGGCCTGCTGCGGATACTAGTGCCGGTGGCGTTCGTGGCGCAAAGCGTCCGCAGGTCTGCGCAAAGCCAGCGCAGCCGCTGTGCTACAATTTGCAAAACGCCGCCGCTGCGTAAACAAACAGGCGCGCGGCGCCTACGCCACCAGCCGGCCGCTCCCATTGCGCCGCGGCTGACCCCACGGCCCGCATTGTTCGATACAATCTAGGCTTACCTTCCCTCGAGGGACTGACTTGGTATTGAAGCCCGCGACTGTCATCGCCATCTATCCTGGCTCATTCGATCCCATCACCAATGGGCACCTGGATCTGATTGAGCGCGGCTCGAAACTTTTCCACCGGCTGATCGTTTCCATCCTGCGCAACGACAAGAAAGAGCCGCTGTTTAGCGTGGAAGAACGCTTGGAGATGTTACGCGAGGTAGTGGCCGTCTATCCCAACGTGGAAGTGGATCACTTCGCTGGGCTACTGGTGGATTACGCCGCTGAACGCGGGGCGACGGTGCTGCTGCGCGGTATCCGCGCCATTTCGGATTACGAGAAAGAATTGCAAATGGCGCTGATGAACCGCCGTCTGCGGCCCGAGATCGAGACAGTGTGCATGATGTCGGGCGAGGCGTATTCATTCATCAGCTCGCGTTTGGTGAAAGAAGTCATTGGCCTCGGGGGAAATATCTCGGGACTCGTGCCGCCGTCCGTAGAGGTGCGGCTTCGCAAACGGTTCAACGCAGCCGGCGCAGGCAGCCGGGTGCATTCGAAATAGAACAGGACGTATCAGAAAAACAATGCCAGCAGAACTCAAAACCGAAATAGCAGATCGCATCTCTTTGATCAGCGTGTCTTCTACGATGAAGGTATCTGCCGAAGCGGAAAAGCTGCGCTCCGCGGGCGTGGACGTAGTGGATTTCGGCGCCGGCGAGCCCGATTTTCCGACGCCGGAGAATATCAAGAAGGCCGCCGTGCGCGCAATCGAGCAGAATTTCACCAAGTACACGGGCGCGGGCGGAACGCTCGAGCTGAAGCAAGCCGTGTGCGAGCGTCATGCCAAAGATTTCGGCACGAATTACAAACCACCCGAGTGCATCATCAGCGTGGGCGGCAAACATGTGATTTTCAATCTCACGCAGGCGCTGGTGAACCCAGGCGACGAGGTGGTGATCCCGGTGCCCTACTGGGTCACTTATAAAGATGTCGTGAATTATGCGGGCGGCAAATGCGTTTTCGTGGACACGGACGAAGCCAAGGGATTCCGATTGACGGCCGATATGGTGGAGCCGCACCTGACGGCAAAGACCAGGATGATTCTCATCAACTCGCCTTCAAATCCTAGCGGCGCGGTGCTCGATTGCGAGGAATTCGAAAAGATTTACCGGCTCACCTCACGGCGCGGTATTTATTTGCTCACCGACGAGTGCTACTGCCATTTCCTGTACGAAGGCCAACCGTTTTCCATTGCGTCGCTCGCCGGAGCCAAGGAAACGGTATTGGTGGCGGGCACGCTCTCGAAGACGTACGCCATGACGGGTTGGCGCGTGGGATTTGGGCTGGTTTCGCAGCCTGTGGCGCAAGCCATGCTGAAGCTGCAAAGCCACTCGACTTCGAATCCGACGTCCATTTCGCAGAAAGCCGGGGTCGAGGCGCTACGCGGGCCGCAAGAGTCAGTGCAAACCATGCTGGCGGAATACCGCAAGCGGCGCGATTTTGTGATCCAGCGCCTTCGCGCAATTCCGCGTGTAACCTGCGCGGAGCCCAAAGGCGCTTTCTACGCGTATCCCAATATCGGTGAGGCGCTGGGCCGTGGGGGTATTCACAACACGCTTGAATTTTCAGAAAAACTTCTTTCGGAAGCGCACGTGGCGGTAGTGCCGGGTGAAGCGTTCGGTACCGATCGTCACATCCGCATCTCGTACGCCACATCTATGCGTGAACTCGAGCGCGGTCTCGACCGGATCCATCGTTTCATTGCGGAACTGGCTTGACGCGACCGGAACGGCTCAAAGCGACACTGCACGAAAAAATCTGGGGCTCTACAAATCTGGAGCCCTGGTTTCCACGATCGGACAGGAAGATCGGCGAAGTGTGGTTCACCGCCGACAGCGCCATTCCGGTTCTCGTGAAGTTTTTGTTTACCTCCGCCAAACTTTCGGTGCAAGTGCATCCGGCCGGCGCGCGGGGAAAAACGGAAATGTGGTACATCCTGCGCGCGGAGCCCGGGGCGCAGATCGCTCTGGGATTTCGCGAGCCGTCGTCGCGGGAGCGAATGCGCGAAGCGGCACAATCAGGCGAAATCGAATCATTGCTGCGCTGGTTTCCGGTGAAGCCCGGTGAGACGTACTTCGCTCCGGCAGGCACGGTCCACGCTATTGGAGCGGGGATTGCACTGTGCGAAATCCAGCAGAACTCGGATATTACTTACCGGCTATACGATTACGGCAGACCGCGGGAATTACACCTGGAGCAGGGTATTGCGATTGCGGATCTCGGAGCGCAATGCGGATTGAGCCAACCGGTCCGGCGCTCAGCCACACGGCAATTGCTGGCGGGCTGCGAGTATTTTGAGACAGAGCTGATCGACGCGGAAGAGAAGGTGGAACAAAAAGCGCACGTGAACCGGTTTCAGCTTCTTGTCTTTCTTCAAGGCCACGGCGCATTGGATGATGCCTCATTCCGGCAGGGCGAAGTATGGCTCATTCCGGCGCAGAGCTTCGCTCACCAGATTTACCCGGACTCTCCTGTTCGTGTGCTTGCAGTGACGGGGCCGGCGGAAGTCTCGAAGATCTGAGGCTTCTCAGAAACGTGTACGTTTCTCCGCTAACCGATTCCTAGATCGTCGATTCGCTCTAACGGTGTTCCGCAGCGGCGGCAGATCAAGGCACTGCAATCGCCGCAAACCAGCGGATCGCTGACCGGTACCTGGCACTTGGGGCAGTAGAAATCTGCTTTGGGGATCTCGTTGTCTGGTTCAGACACCGAGGGCCAGTCTAACATGATGGTTCTACGACGGCCGTGAGGAGTAGTGACCCAGAAAAATCGCCGGCCCACGGTATGTCCCGCACATGCAGCGATTGGTTCAGATTCTGACAAGTGGTGCTTTACTCTTGCCTGGCGAAAAAAGCCGCAAATCATTTCAATTTCAAAATGTTAGCTTGCCGCGAGGCCGGTTCCGCACAACCTAATATGAGCCCTGTGATGGGATTGCGGTAACACCCCGGAATGGCATAAAATCTATTTACAATCCTTAAAGGAGCCACTCCCTATGTTTCGCCTTGATGCCGACAAGCCGGTTAAATTCTGTGATGGCTGGAGGCGGCGAGATTTCCTGCACGCCGGCTCGCTCTCGATGCTGGGGTTGGGGCTGACTCAACTGTTCGATCTCAAGGCCCTCGGCGCCGTCGATAACTCAAAAGATATTAACTGCATCATGCTCATGCTGGTGGGCGGTCCGTCTCAACTCGACACCTGGGACATGAAGCCCCATGCGCCGGCGGAAATCCACGGCCCTTACAAGCCGATCAAAACCAACGTCAGTGGGATCGAAATCTCGGAAAATTTCCCGCGGATGGCCAAGCACGCCGACAAATATGCGCTGATCCGCAGCGTGTACCATACCGCCGCCGCCGTACACGACACCGGCCACCAGATGATGCAGACCGGGCGGCTGTTCCAAGGCGGCATCGAATATCCGCATTACGGCTGCGTTCTGGGCAATATCAAGGGACCCAAGGGCGACGTACCGCCGCACGTCCTGATGCCGCACCCTATCGGAAACACGGGCGGCAATATGCCCCATGGCCAGACTGCCGGCTTCTTGGGAAAAATGTACGACCCGTTCGTGTTGAATGCCGATCCCTCCGATCCCAATTTCAAGGTGCCGGACATGTTGCCGCCCGATTATCTGACGGCCCTGCGGGTTGACCGCCGGCGGAATTGGCGCGAGATGATCGACCGCTCGGTCAGTAAATTCGAGACATCGCAGGATGCGCGGCTGCTGGATGCGACCTTCCATCAGGCTTACACGCTGATGTCCTCGCAAAAAGCGCGCGAGGCATTCGAACTGGCTAAGGAACCAGAGGCCGTGCGCCAGAAATACGGCTTGAACCGGTTCGGTCAAAGCTGCCTGCTGGCACGGCGCCTGATCGAGGCTGGAGTCCGATTCGTAACGGTGAACATGTTTGAAACTGTGTTCGACGAGATCACCTGGGACATACACGGATCGAAGCCATTCAGCCCCATTAGTTGCTACCGCGATCTGGTCGGACCGATGTTCGACAACGCATTCAGTTCACTTTTGGAAGATCTGCAGGACAGGCGTTTGCTCTCCAACACCATGGTGCTGGCCATGGGCGAGTTTGGCCGCACGCCTAAAATCAATCCTGCCGGCGGTCGCGACCACTGGCCGCAGTGCTGGACCGTCATTATGGGAGGGGGTCCGCTCAAGGGCGGACAGGTGGTGGGGGCCTCCGATGACATCGGTGGTGCTCCGAAGGACCGGCCTACTACTCCTGGTGAGATCGCCGCGACCATCTATCACGGCCTGGGTATTTCCACCGGCCTCGAACTTCCGGGGGCCCAGGGGCGCCCGATTCCGCTGGTGGAGCGCGGAACCGAGCCCATTAAAGAGCTATTCGTGTAGGGTGGTTATCGAACTAAATCGGCATTGAAAATCCGTTTTTCCGGCCATTCGCTGCTGCGCATGCAAGAGCGAGGAGTGAGTAGAGAGTTAGCTCTACAGATACTTGAAAATGCGATTCCATTCCGTTACGTCCACGGCGGATCCCAAAAGCAAGGCTACTATGACGATCAAAGGAGAGTTATTGTGAGCGTTGCCGGCGATACGGTGACCACCGTCATTCTTTGTGTAAGTGAGCAACATATCGAAGGTCTCAGGAAGAAAATCGTATGAGGATGACATATGATGCGTCAGTAGACGCCGCCTATATTTACGTTATCGATCACATCGGCGCCGGGGCAGTGCGTGAAACACATCCCTGCGAACCGGGCGGGGGAAAAGGCGTATTCAATCTGGACTTCGATGAATCGGGACGTTTGCTGCGGATCGAGGTGCTGGGAGCCAGGTCAATCCTGCCTGCAGAAGTCCTCAACAAAGCGGAGTGGCCCTCGACACACGCGGTCTTGGGAGATAAGCGATGAAGCTACGGCAGGTCATTTTTGGGTTCCTGGTAACCGCGCTTTCGGTGTACGGTGAAGCGCTCGCTATTCTGCCCAACAGCATCGATCTCAATGGTCCCGAATCCCGCCAGGATTTGCTAGCTGAAGCCACCGTCGGCGATCACCAGGAAGACTGGACGCGCCAGGCGCAGTGGAGTTCATCGAACCCAAAGGTCGCTATCGTGGATGCCAATGGCGAAGTGCGCCCCATCGGCGACGGCCAGGCGACGATCACGGCAACTGCCAAAGCTCAAACGGCCACTGTGACGGTGCGCGTAAAGAACTCGCAGACGCCATACACCTGGAGCTTTCGGAACGACGTGATGCCGGTGATGACGAAGGTCGGCTGCAACCAGGGTGCGTGTCACGGCGCATTGTCCGGCAAGAGCGGTTTCAAGATGACGCTGCGTGGCTACGATCCCGACCTGGACTACGACACGCTAACGCGCCAGGCGATTGGCCGCCGCGTCGACCCCATGGAACCGGCGCACAGCCTGATGCTGTTGAAACCGACCATGGCCGTGCCCCACGGTGGCGGGCGGCGTTTCGGCACCGACTCGCTCGAGTACAAGATTCTTTCAGGTTGGATCGCCGAGGGAACGCCGCGCCCACGCGACACCGATTTGCAAGTGGCCGGACTGGAAGTTTTTCCCGCGGCGGCGCGTCTGGCTCCCGGCGCCGAGCAGCAACTGGTGGTCCAGGCCAAGTATTCCGACGGCCAGTACCGTGACGTAACCCGCTGGGTGAAATTCAGTTCGAGCGATGAGGGAGTGGCATCGGTCGATGATCTGGGCCACGTGAAAATGAACGGCGAAGGCCAGGCCGCTATCACGCTTTGGTATTCCAGCCGCGTGTTGTATGCGCGCGTGAGCGTTCCATATCCCAATAAGGTGGACGCCGCGGTTTACGATAAGTTTCCACGCCACAATTACGTTGACGATCTGATCCTGGCCAAATGGAAGACTTTGAATCTGGCACCGTCGCCCGTAGCCGACGATTCCACCTTCATCCGGCGAGCCTATTTGGACGCCGCCGGTATTCTTCCTAATTCCGAAGAGGTAGAAGATTTTCTTGCGGACAAATCCGCTAACAAACGCGAAAAAGTGATCGATTCGCTTTTAGCGCGGGACGAGTTCGTCGATTACTGGGCGTACAAATGGTCCGATTTGCTGCTGGTTTCCACACGCAAATTGCCGCGCACGGCCATGTGGTCGTTCTACGACTGGATCCGCGACAGCGTGAAACAGGACAAGCCCTGGGACCAGTTCGCACGCGACATTTATACGTCGGCCGGCAACACGCGGCAGAACGGCGCGTTGAACTATTACGTCATCCATAAGGACCCGATCGACATCGCCGAAAACGCCACGCAGGCCTTTATGGGGCAGCGCCTCACCTGCGCGCGGTGTCACAATCATCCGCTCGAGAAGTGGACGCAAAAGCAGTATTACGAATTTGCCAACCTGTTCGCGCGCATCGGCGAAAAAGAAGGCGCGGAGGCGGGCGACATCGTGGTGTTCGCCAAAATGTCGGGCAACATCAACCATCCGCGGTTGCTGAAGCCCTTGCCGCCAACACCGCTCGATGGCAAATCGATTCCGCTCGATTCAAGTATCGATCGCCGGCTGCCGTTTGCCAAATGGCTTACCAGCCCTGACAACATCTATTTCCAGCGCGCATTGGTGAACCGCGTATGGGCCAATTTCATGGGCCGGGGCATTGTGGACCCAGTCGACGACCTGCGGGCCACGAATCCGACTTCCAACGAAGAATTGCTTGCCGCGCTGTGCAAGGATTTCGTGGATCATCACTTCGATGTGAAGTACCTGATCCGCACCATCATGAATTCAGCGGCTTATCAACTGTCGGCAAACGCTAATTCGACCAACCAGAATGACGGCAAGTACTATTCAAAGTACATCGTGAAACGGCTGCCGGCTGAAGTTTTGCTGGACGCCATGTCGCAGGTGACGGGAGTGCCCACGCAATTCGGTGGTTACCCGGCCGGAACGCGAGCGCTGCAATTGCCGGATACGCAGGTGAAATCGGAGTTCTTGGCGTCGTTCGGCCGGCCCGCGCGCATTCTTTGCGATGCCGGGGAACGATCGAGCGCTCCCAGTATTGCTCAGGCGCTGCATGTGATTAACGGCGAGACGCTAAATAGAAAACTGATGGCTCCGGACGCTTACCCGGCGCTAGCATTGAAACTCGGTCTGTCAGATTCAAAGATGATCGAGCATCTGTTTCTTTCGGCGTACAGCCGGTATCCGAGCGAGGCCGAGAAGCAACCGCTGCTGGACGCTTTGAAGAAGGCCCGTACCGCCACAGGATCGCTCGAAGCGCAGCGCGAAACCCGTCGCGAAGCTCTCGAGGATGCGATGTGGGCGCTGCTGACCAGCAAAGAGTTCATATTTAATTACTGATGCGACCATACACAGTTGACGTAACACGGCGGGACGCAAGCGATGAGCGCTCGCCTGTCTGCAATTTTCCGCGGGCTTTGATGAATGCCGGCTCGAGCCCTGCGTTACAGGTTGTCCTGGGGCTCCTTCTGCCGTTCGTCGCGCAGGCGCAGCAAGCGTCGTCGTTCGCCAAGGATGTAGCGCCGATTTTTCAGGCCAATTGCTCCGGCTGTCATGCCGCAAACGTGCGCATGGGGAGCCTCGACCTCGATACATACGAAGGTCTGGAAAAAGGCGGCAATCACGGCAAAGTGTTCGTGTCGGGTAAAAGTGAAGAGAGCCGTTTGTACCTGATGATCACGGGGAAAGCCGCGCCCGCGATGCCGCTGACCGGCAAGCCGCTGGCCGAGGGCGAAATCGAAATTATCCAGAAATGGATTGACGCTGGCGCGCAGCCTCCCACTGCGGAAGAAGCCAAGGAACTCGCGGCGCGTCTTGCCAAACCCGCAATTCCGGAAATCAAACCCCAGATGGCTATGAAATCCCAGATCGGCGCGCTGGCTTACCGTCCCGATGGAAAACTCCTGGCGCTGGGCACCTATAAAGAAGTGAGGCTGGATGATCCGGCGACTGGGAAAACTCTAGCCACACTGCCGGGTCACGCTGAGGCCATCCGGGCGATTGCCTTTTCGCGCGACGGAAAATATCTGGCGGCGGCCGGGGGCCTGCCCGCGCGTTGGGGCGAGGTCAAGATCTGGGATGTCGATGCGCGTAAGGATCAACGGACCATCAAAGGTCATTACGACTGCATCTACGCTGTCGCCTTTTCACCTGACGGAAAAAGCGTGGCCACTTCGAGCTATGACAAACTGATCAAGCTCTGGGACGTGGATACCGGAAAAGAGATCCGCACGTTTAAGGACCACATCGACGCGGTTTACGCACTGGCTTTCACACCCGACGGCAAGCGACTGGTATCGGGCGCCGCGGACCGTACCGTGAAGGTCTGGGACGTCGCGACCGGCGCGCGGCTCTATACGCTGAGCGAGCCACAGGACGGCCTGAACGCGATCGCTCTCGATCCTTCTGGCCAGCACGTGGCGGCGGGCGGCCTCGACAAGACCATCCGCGTATGGTCGCTTGGCCCCAAGAGCGGCACGCTGATCAATTCGCTGATCGCGCACGAAGATGCCATATTGCAGTTGGCTTATTCACCGGACGGCAAGCTGCTGGTCTCGAGCGCCGCGGATAAGACCATGAAAGTTTTTAAAGCCGGCGACCTGAGCGAGATCAAGACATTCGATCAACCTGATTGGGTGCTGGCGCTCGGTTTTTCGCCCGATGGCAAAACTGTCGCCGCCGGCCGGTTCGATGGAACCATTCAGTTCTACGATGTCGGACAAATGTTGGGCGCGCCCGTTAGCCAGGCGCGAAACCTGCCGCAGTGAGGTTGTGTGTATGAAGAACATTTTGCTGGCCGCCGCCCTGGCAGCAACCGCGTTCGCACAGTCGGCGGAAGACTGGCCCACGGGTAACCGCACCACTCCACCGACGATCAACTCCGTTTCACCGCTCGGAGTGGCTCGCGGAGCGACTGTCGAGATGAACGTCGAGGGTCTGAACCTCGCCCGCACTAGTGCTGTTTATTTCAGCGAACCCGGGATCAAAGCCCGGATTCTCCGGATTAAAGAGCTGCCGGATCTATCCGATGTCCGGCTGGGCTCGAATGGAACCCCGTCGACGGTCGATCTTGGTCCATTGCCGCCCCGAAACCAGGTCGCGCTTGAAGTCACCGTAGATCCGAAGTCGCCCATCGGACCCGTGGGGTTGCGCTTGCTGACTCCGCTCGGCACCAGTCCTGAAGCGCGCTTCGAAGTCGAGCCGTATTACGGCGAAAGCTCTGATCGTGAGCCCAACAACACACCGGAGGAGGCGCTCGAAACCTACCTGCCTACAATTCTGGTGGGCACAATTTCAAAGCCCGGCGATGTGGATTATTACAAGCTCAACGTCAAGGATGGCGAGCAACTGGTGTTCGAGGATGCCGCCCGGGAGCTGGGTTCGAGCCTGCAGCCGGTGATCGGAATCTACGATTCCAATCAGAACCTGGTGAAGGAATTCGGCAACTATGGCGGCCGCGAGCAAATCACCTTCGCTTACAAGTTCTCGAAAGGCGGCACCTACTACCTTCGCGTGGCTGATTACCAATCAAGTGGCAGCGGGGGGCATTTCTATCGGACCAAAGTGGGACGTCTGCCATTGGCCCTTGCCGCATTTCCATTGGGAGTCGAAAAAGGCAAAGCGGCTCAAATTCGCCTCACCGGGTACAACCTCGGCAAAGAGACGGTCGAAGTGAAGGGAGAGCCATCGCCCGAAGACATGCGGTCGGTCATCTTCCGCCCGCAAACACCCGCCGGTCTTGCGTTCAATCGCGTCAAGCTGGCTTTAGGCGATTGGCCTGAGATGCTGGCCAGCGGCTCGAACACCTCGCTTGCCCAAGCCCAGCCGGTCACTGTACCTGCGACGATTAATGGCCGCCTGGAAGCAGCGGAAAACTATTATCGCTTTCATGCGCGGAAGGGCGAGCAAGTGGTGTTGGAGGTGGACGCAAATCGTCTCGGATCGCTGCTCGATTCTATACTCGAAATCGTGGACGCCAAGGGCGCTTCGGTGGAGCGCGCCACGGTTCGTTGCGTGCTCGAAACCTCCACCACTCTTTTTGACCGCGGCTCGACGGGACGAGGTCTTCGCATCACCTCGCAATCGGGATTCGCCGTAGGCGACTATATGATGGTCGGCGCGGAAATCATCAAGGTTGCGGCGATGCCGCGCGGGCCGGATGACGATTTCACTTTCGAGGGATTCGACAACCAGCGTCTAACGTATTTCGATACCACGGCTGAGGCACATGCAGTGGATTCGCCGGTATACAAAGTGCAGTTCTTCCCGGCAGGTGCAAAATTCGCTCCGAATGGCCTGCCTGTGGTTCATCTGCCTTATCGCAACGATGATGGGGGCCCGGGGTACGAGAAAGATTCGCTACTGCACTTCACCGCTCCGGCCGACGGTGATTACGTCGTCAGGCTTCACGATGTGCGCGGATTAAAGGGCCCTGATTACACGTACCGGCTGACCATGCGGCCGCCGACGTCCGATTTCATGTTGAGCGTCTCGCAGAAGAACCCCAACGTCCCTCAGGGTGGACGCATTCCGGTGACGGTTACCGCGTTCCGTATTGATGATTTTGACGGGCCGATCGAAGTTTCCGTTAAGGATCTTCCGGCGGGTCTGCACGCTACCTCGGGCGTCATCGGTTCCGGCCAGACTAGCGTCACATTGTTATTGAGCTCGGATGAAGACGCCAGGCTGGATGGTGCCGTTCCGCTCGAAGTGGTGGGCCGCGCACAGCTCGGTAAACAATGGGCGGAGCGCCGTGCCGATACCGACGATAGACTGAAACTCATCTCGCTCATGCCCAAATCGGACATCATCATGACCACCGAAACCAAGCAAGTGGTGCTCGAGCCGGGTGGCACAGCCGAGGTGGAAGTGGCGATTCATCGCAACAACAATTACGGGGGCCGCGTGCCCGTGGAAGTGCGCAACCTTCCGCCCGGCGTGCGCGTGCTCGACGTGGGGCTGAACGGGGTGCTCATCAACGAGAACGAGAACCGGCGCAAGTTCGTGCTGGCGGCGCTGCCCACCGCGCAGCCCGTGGAGCAGCCGATTATTGTGTCGGGCGATATCGAGACCCGGGCGCCGCAGCAGAGCTCATACGCCGCCGAGCCCATCATGCTCAAAGTGAGGGCGAAGGCGCAGGCCAACGCGCTCGTGCAACCGGCCCCGGAAAAACCCTCGGCCAATAAGTAATGTCCACCACTTCCCTGCTTCGAGAGGCCCTCGCCTCGGGTGAGGGTGTGGTGCGTCTGGCGCCTTGTTGGGTGCCGCGTGCGTTTCTGATGCCGGGTGGGCGCCTGAAACTGGATCCACGCGACCTCTATGCGTTGGGAGCGCATCGTGGCGGTATTGACGAGCGCTGGTTCTCTTCAACAACAAAAGCCGACAACGGTCCCGGCACGCCCCAGGACGAAGGCCTCAGCTATATCGCGGTTGGCAGCGGCCGCGTACTGCTCAAAGAAGCCATCGAAACCATCGGCGATGAGTTCCTAAGCGCCAGCGTCATGCGGGAACAGGGCGGCTGGAACGTGCTCTGCAAGTTTTTCGACAACCTGGGACCGATCCCGCATCACATGCATCAGAACGAAGAGCACGCGCGGCGCGTGGGCCGGCACGGCAAACCCGAAGCCTACTACTTCCCGCCTCAGTATAACTTCAAAGACAACAACTTTCCGTATACTTTCATGGGCCTCGAGCCCGGCACGACCAAAGACGACGTGCGCCGCTGTTTGGAGCGCTGGAACGAAGGCGACAACGGAATCCTGTACCACTCGAAAGCTTACAAGCTGCAGCCGGGCACCGGTTGGCAGATCGATGCCGGACTCTTACACGCGCCGGGTTCGCTTGTGACCTACGAGCCGCAGGTGAACTCCGACGTTTTCGGAATGTTCCAGTCCATGGTGGAAGGCCGCGCGGTACCGTGGGATTTATTGGTGAAAGATGTCCCGCCGGAGTATCATCACGATCTCGACTACATCATCGGCATGCTCGATTGGAAGGCGAATGTCGACCCCGAGTTCGCCAAACACCGCCTGTTTCACCCAAAGCTCGTCCGGCCGGAAAAGGAAATGGCGGACGCAGGCTATTCGGAAAAGTGGGTGACGTATTCAACTCCTTACTATTCGGCCAAAGAGTTGACGGTCTCGCCCCGGCGTTCGGCGACCGTGCGCGATGCCGCGGCCTATGGGTCGATCGTGGTCCAAGGCTGGGGTACTGTTGGCAAAATGGAGGTCGAAACGCCTTCGTTGATCCGGTACGGCCAGATGACCAAAGATGAGTTGTTTGTGATAGCCGGGGTAGCTCAGCGAGGCGTAACCGTCACCAACCGGAGCGATGAGGAAGACCTGGTGCTTTTGAAACATTTCGGTCCAGGCAACCCGGATGCGAAAGGATTGGAAAAATGAAATACGGCGTCAATACCTTTATTTGGACCGCGAACTTCACCCGCCAGAATCTGCCGCTTCTGGCGGAGATCAAGGGGCACGGCTTTGACGGTGTGGAGGTGCCGCTTTTTCGGCCCGCCGATTTTGCCACCAGGGACATCCGCCAGGGTCTCGAACAGAATGGACTCGAGTGCACCATCTGCTCTGTACTGCCGCGGCCTCTGAGCTTGATCTCTGATGATGCTGACGTGCGCAGAAAAACCCGCACGCACATGGAGGACTGCATCAAGACCGCTGCCGACGTGGGCGCGAAAATCATGGCCGGACCGCTCTATTCACCAGTCGGCTATCTTCCGGGCCGCCGGCGCACAGCGGATGAATGGCAGTGGGCGGTGGAGTGTTACCAGGCCATTGGCCCCGTGCTCGCGCGACACAACGTCACCATCGCCATTGAACCGCTGAACCGTTTCGAGACCTATTTTCTCAATACAGCGGCTGATGCTGTGGCGCTTTGCGATCAGATCAATCATCCGAATGTGGGAATCTTGTTCGATACGTTCCACGCCAACATCGAGGAGAAAGACATCGCCGCGGCTTACCGGCTGGTGGGACGCTACTTGAAGCACGTACATACGTGTGAAAATGACCGCGGTATTCCCGGCTCGGGCCACGTCGAGTGGAAAGACGTCTTTCAGGCGCTTCGCGACGTGCGCTACGACGGATGGCTGACCATTGAGAGCTTTGGCTTCGCGTTGGGCGAGCTATCGGCCGCGGCCTCCATCTGGCGTGACATCGCGCCTACGCCAGACTCAATTGCGTATGAAGGGATCAAGTTTCTCAAACAGAGCACGGTGGCTGCGGCGGCACGGTAAAGGCGTGGATTTCCTCAATTTCGCCATACCGGCTGCCGGACCATGAGGCTAGACTAGCTGGACCAAGTCCATGAGAAAGATCGTGAGTATTCACGAGGCGAAGACCAATCTATATGAGCTCTTGCGACGCGTCGCCAAGGGTGACCAGATCTTCATCGGCAGAGCAGGCGCGCCCATTGCGAAACTAGTCCCGTACAGTACTTCGCCGAAGGGACGGCGCCCTGGATTTTGGAGAGGCAAAGTGGTCATCGCCAATGATTTCGACCGGTTGCCGCGGGAAATGGAGCGGGCATTCCAAAGATCCAAAGATCGACGCTTCTTATGGCCACTTATTGCTGCTTTGGTTGCCGGCAGACTGTTCCGTCGCGGTTAATGTAGATTACGACTCATGGTACAGCTCACACGGCGCTCCGTAATCGCCTGGCTGGGAAGTACGCCGCTCGTCCGCTCACAAGGAAAAATGAACGTGACTAAATACATCCGCTACCGCCGGGGTTCCAACTGCGCGTATGGTATCCTCGACGGCGAAACCGTCCGCGAAATTCGCGGGGATCTGTTCGGCCAGCATGAAGAGGCAGGTGTCAAGCACAAGCTGGCCGACGTGAAGCTGCTCCATCCGTGCGAGCCGCCCAAGATCCTGGCGGTGGGCCTAAACTACAGGAGCCATCTTGGCGACCGCAAACCTCCCGAACACCCGGAGATTTTCTACAAGCCCATCAGCGCGCTGCAAAATCCTGAAGACTCGATTGTGATTCCGCCCAAGGCCGCCAATATCCACTATGAGGGTGAGCTGGTGCTGGTGATCGGCAAACGCGTCAGGCGTGCCTCAATTGATGAGTCGCGGGAGGCCATCTTTGGCGTCACCTGCGGGAACGACGTCAGCGATCGAGATTGGCAGGGCGGCCCGCAAAAAGACCTGCAGTGGTGGCGCGCAAAGGGCGCCGATACCTTTGCTCCACTCGGCCCCGTAATCGCGCGCGGCCTCGACTATAGCCGCCTCTTGCTCCAGACACGGCTCAACGGCAATGTGGTGCAGAAGCAGTTCACCTCGGATCTAATCTTCGATGGACCCGCTATCGTGAGCTGGATCAGCCAATACGTAACGCTTACGCCCGGCGATGTGATTTACACCGGCACACCCGGTCAGACCAGCCGCATGTCCGAAGGCGATCTGGTGGAGGTGGACATTGAAGGCATCGGCGTCCTTCGGAATCGCATCGCGCCGGCGTGACGGTTTATCGGGTCTGACGGAGTTGTGGCCGGCTCGAGTCTTGCGCCCCGTTTGGTCCTGGAATTGCCACTGTTCGCTAATGGATCGAGTCGCTATGAAAAACTATGCGTTGTGGTCACATTTCTCGTTGTCGCGTGGTGATGTGGGTGTTCGAAAAACGACGAACGTGTCATTCAGCACAAGCTCGGTGACGCCGAGATCGTTACGGCCGTCAAGACCAAGCTCGCTGCCGACGAAGTCTACGGACGGCCACCGATGTTCACGTGACGGTATCCAATGGGGCGTGGTGACACTGGCGGGAGAGGTTACCGATCCGCACGATAGTCCCCAAGCCGAAGAATTGGCGCGCAGTGTGCAAGGCGTAGCCCAGGTCAATAATGAACTGCACGTCGAAACTACTTCGCGCGATCACGATCGCGAGGAACGTTCCCGTCGGGTTCCCGCTGGCCGGCCTCGCTGACCTCAGCTCGTGCCAGCGCTGAAATCCAGCACGTTTGATCCCGCGGCCGCCCGCAGTGCCGGTCTGGCCAAGGCATTCTTCACGCAGGCGAGCAATCCTGCCGAAGTGAACGGCTTCGGCAAGAATCCCAGCGCACGCTCCAAAACCTTGACGCACACCACTTCGGCATCCGCGAATCCGGACATGAACAAAACCTTGATGCGGGGACGCATTCCAAGAATCCGTTCCGCCAGATCAGGACCTTTGACGTCGGGCATGACCACATCAACCAGAATCATGTCAATTTGCAAATCGGTTTGCTCAGCCAACCGGATCGCTTCGTTCCCGCTGTCGGCTATCAAGACGTTATAATCTCCGCACTCGAGCATCAGCTTGACTAGTCCTAGTACTGACAGGTCATCGTCGACCACCAGAATAGTCGGATGTTTGTCGCGGGTATGTATGGGAAATACAGGCATGTTAGAGTCTCAATTAACTTTCGTCCTAATTGTGGCGCTGGGTGATGAAAATACTCAAGGGCCTCTGTTGCGGGTGGTGCTCACCCCCCGCATGAGTGTCGCAATGAGTTAGCGGAGGGTTAGTAACCTTAGATAACCGAAGGAACGCGCAACCAACGCTCTTTCTAGTGTTATACAAAAGACCCGTAAAATACCGCCAGCGCAGCGGCATCGGGCTGCACGATCCGGGAATTTCTCCGGATCGGGGTGGCTCCGCAAACTTACGCGCCAGCGTTCATGGTCTTGGCGTTTGTGCTCCGGCCAAGTGAGACGGCCAGCTTTTCTCGGATGCACTCCACCAATCCGCCTTTCGTGAACGGCTCAGGAAGCAGGCCCCCCACTCGCTCCAGCAGCTTGATGCGCACTACTTCAGAATCCACAAATGCGGCCATGAATAGCACTTTCACGCCTGGGCGCACGGCGAGTATGCGGTCGGCGAGATCGCGCCCACTCGAATCCGGCATGGTGATGTCAGTCAGGATCAGGTCAATATCAAGGTCGTTCGTTTGAGCCAAACGAAGAGCAGATTCGGCATCGTTGGCCAGCAGAACGTTGCAAAGGCCGCCTTCGAGCATGGCCTTGAGGACGATCAGGACGGAGGGATGATCGTCGATTACTAGAATGGTCTTCGAATCGTTTGTAGGGATGGACATTGTCAGCCTCGAATTAACTTTAGGCTGATTGTCTCTCGAATTACACAATTTGACAAGATATTTCGGAGTGAACGCATCTATTTAAGTAAAGTTTGTTACATCATATACTTACATAAGTCAAGAATGATAACTTGAGTTTAATAACTGAAGTTAGTAAGTGGGTTTTAGTGAGGCTTAGGTAGCGACTCTATCAATGACTTTGCCGCCGAAATCCGTGAGTTTTTCATGGCGCCCGTTATGCAGATACCAGAGCTGGTTCTGATCGAGCCCTACCAGTCGCAGAATCGTCGCATGAAAGTCGCGCATATGATAGCGCTCGCCTACGCCGCGCAACCCGAACTCATCAGTTTCGCCAATCAACTGCCCGCCTTGGACGCCGCCGCCAGCGAACCACATCGTGAATCCGTGCGGATTGTGATCGCGGCCGTTGCCGCTTTGTGACATGGGCAGGCGGCCGAATTCGCTGCCCCAAACAACCAGCGTCGAATCCAGAAGCCCGCGCTGCTTCAAGTCCATGAGAAGCGCCGCAATCGGCTGGTCCGTATGTCCGCACATTTTCTCGTGGTTGAAT
>QHXW01000360.1 GCA_003223115.1 Acidobacteriota bacterium | reverse complement strand
AAAGGCCGCTACGCGCCCGATGGATACAAGGGCTTCATCGGTTTTGAGCTCTCAAAACTCGCTCGGGCGGGCGTTTGAGGAGACCTATGGCATGAAAATCGAACAAGTATTTGCGAACTTCGATCTGGCCATTGGGTCGTACCGCCGGACGGTCAGTTCGATCATGCTGGCCATGACCAAGGTCGCCTGGCAACTCAAGAAGCAGGAGATCCGCAAGGATGCTCCCGGCATCACTCGCAAGAAATTTCTCTACAATATCTCCCGTTCCAGCTATGAGAAGAGCTGGGGGACAACCAATCCCCACCCTGGCCTCCGCTCGCGGGCCCAAGCGTTTTTCTTCGGGATCGTGCCCCGAGTCGGCCCGTTCAAAGCGCTGGCATTTAAAAGGCTGACACCGGCCACCGAGAAGATCTTCATGGCGAGCTTCAACACGACGATCGACCGGTATCGCCAGTTGCTCTCCGAGCTGAAGGCGGACCGGCTTCAACTGCCGAACGAGAATTTTGACACGGGAGTACTCACCGGAGCAGGGCAATACAAATTGACCGACACCGCTTACGCCAAACTTCTAGACCAGCTGTCGGACCACTACGTCGCGATGTCCCCGGAGCTCCGCGGCGATATTCTGGCCTTCTACCACGACCTCAACGCTCCCATCTCGACCAAGACCAACGGCAAGGAGTGGGCGCCAAGGTGCTCAAACAACTCGATGAATTGAATGCCGTAGACCCGCATGTCGTGGCGGGGCAGAAGGCTTGGCCGGCGCCTGAGTTAACTTCGAAGGATTAAGTAAATTTTGACGAGTACCGCGATTATGCTTGACAACCCATATTGCTTAACTGATACTAGTTAACGACTGAGCTATTCTGCCCAATCTGCAGACCATCTGGACTAAGTCAGGTAGTCTGAGATTTCTTTCCTTAGCCCACACAACCGAGGAGGTTTACATGTTCGCTCGTAGTGTTTCCATCCGCCTGAAGACCAACCACATTGCGGAGTTTACCCGCCTGATCGGAGACGCCGCTATTCCTGTGCTTCGAAAACAGAAGGGATTCCAGGACGAGCTCACGTTTTTTGTCCCGGGCGGTCAGGAAGCGGTGGCCATCAGTTTGTGGGATGAAAAGGAAAACGCGGACAGTTATGGCCGCAACGCCTATCCCGGCGTGCTGAGAGCACTGGGGACGGTTATTGAGGGCACGCCCCAGGTGCGCACCTTCGAGGTCTGCAATTCGACGTTTCACAAGATCGCGGTTCCGGTCGCAGTCTAAGGCGGCGGGATCAAGAAGATGCATGTGTTCGAGGAGAAGAGGTTTCGAATGCTCACGAGAATCATGAAGGGCGGCGCGGTGGCGGGTTTGCTTCTGACGTCAATGTCCTGGCACTCCGGGACGAATCCAAATCCTGCTGGATCTGGTTTTTTGTATGAGCAAATATTCCTCTCTACCCGAACGTGATCATAGAGCCGAAGCCGCCAGGTAAATTGCTCATACCCGCAATTGCATGGGCCGCGGTCTAACCACTTCTGAAACAGGAGCCGCCATGACGGACACAATCAAAACGGGAACCATTCTAGTCGAAACAGGCGCACTCATGCCTCAGTCACTACGGCTCGAAAACAAGCCATTTGCGAGTGGCTGGTCCTCGGTCAGCAACATCGATCTGAACGCGCTTGATACAGCGATTCACAAAGCGGGATGGACATTTTTCTTCATGGCCGGCGAAATCAAGATAACCGCCTTCGGGTTTGACAACGACAGCGCATTGCGTAGGGCGGTGAAGCGGCTAATCACGAACGTCGAATCGCACAAATGTAACTGCGTGGAAATTACCGGCGTGTCACAGAAGTCATTCTTAGGCATGCCCTATGTGAATGTCAGCGCTCACTCCCGGCATATTCAGGAAAGCTCGACGTTCGCCGATCACCAGCACTAACGGTATGGAGTTCATGCGGAATCATATGACAAACCAACCCGAACTGGAGAGTAAAACAGCATGATGAACATTCGCCCGCTCTCGGATCGCATTGTGGTTAAGCGGATCGAGGAGCAAGAAACTAGACGCAGTGGTATCATAATTCCCGATTCGGCCAAGGAAAAGCCACAAGAGGCCGAAGTCGTCGCCGTCGGACATGGCAAGCGTCTCGAGGATGGAAAATTGATGCCCGTCGACATTAAAGTCGGTGATCGCATTCTGTTCGGCAAGTATTCGAGCAGCGACATCAAGGTAGACGGAGCAGAGTACCTGATCATGCGCGAGGACGAAGTTCTTGGCATAGTGGAGCAGGGAAGTAAAGGTACGAAGCAGCCTGCCACGAAGGCCGGCTAACGGAACAGCAACCGAAAGGGACAGAGGAGTCATTACATGGCGAAACAGATCGTTTACAGCGAGCATTCAAGGCAGGCGATTCTTCGAGGCGTGAACCAACTAGCGGACGCCGTCAAAGTCACGCTCGGCCCTAAGGGCCGGAACGTCATTCTGGAAAAGAAATTCGGCGGGCCGAACATCACTAAAGACGGTGTAACGGTGGCGAAAGAGATCGACCTGAAGGACCCGCTCGAGAACATGGGAGCACAGATGGTGCGGGAGGTGGCGTCGAAGACTTCTGACGTTGCGGGCGACGGCACCACGACCGCCACCATTTTGGCGCAGTCTATCTTCCGTCAGGGCGTCAAGGCTGTCGCGGCGGGTGTGAACCCGATGGCGGTGAAGCGCGGCATCGACAAGGCGGTGGAAGTGGTTGTCGAGGAAGTCAAGAAGCTATCAAAGCCGGTATCGGGAGACATGATCGTGCAGGTTGGGACAATTTCCGCTAACAGCGATCCTACCATTGGCAACATCATCGCCGAAGCCATGAAGAAGGTAGGCAAGGACGGCGTGATCACGGTTGAGGAATCAAAGACCATGACCACCGAACTCGTCACAGTGGACGGCCTGCAGTTCGATCGCGGGTATCTATCGCCCTACTTCGTCACCGACGCCGAGCGGATGGAGTGCGTGCTGGAGGATGCATACATCCTGATTCACGAGAAGAAAATCAGCAACATGAAGGACCTCCTGCCGGTTCTCGAGCAGATCGCGCGCGCGGGAAAGCCGCTGCTGGTGATCTCCGAGGATGTGGAAGGCGATGCGGCTTCGGTGACCGCCGCAAGGCGATGCTGGAGGATATCGGGATACTCGCCGGCGGCAAAGCCATCATGGAAGAGACCGGCATCAAGCTGGAGAGTGTGAAACTCGAGGACCTGGGCCGCGCCAAGCGCGTCACGGTGAATAAAGACAACACCACGATCATTGATGGTTCCGGCGACCGGAAGGCCATCGAAGGCCGCATCAAGCAGTTGCGCACGCAGATCGAGGAAACCACTTCCGATTACGATCGGGAAAAGCTGCAAGAGCGGCTGGCAAAGCTGGCTGGCGGTGTGGCGATCATCCGGGTGGGCGCCGCGACCGAAACCGAGATGAAAGAGAAGAAGGCTCGAGTGGAAGATGCCATGCATGCCACGCGCGCCGCGGTGGAGGAAGGCATCGTACCTGGCGGTGGCGTGGCGCTACTGCGAGCGGCGATCGCGCTCGAGAAGCTGAAGCTCGAAGGCGACGAGCAAGTGGGCGTGAATATTGTGAAGCGCGCCTGCGAAGAACCCTTACGGCAGATCGTGCAGAACACCGGCAGCGAGGGCGCTGTGGTGGTGGAGAAGGTCCGAAACCACAAGGACGCCAACCATGGATTCAACGCGGCAACCGAGCAGTATGAGGATCTGGTCAAGGCCGGAGTCATTGATCCCACTAAGGTAACTCGCACGGCTCTGCAGAATGCCGCTTCCATTGCATCTTTGATGCTCACCACCGAAGCTATGATCTGCGAGCTTCAGGAGGAGCCGGCCAGCTAGAATCAGAACAAAGCAGATGTTCTTGATCAAAATATCGATCAAGCATCTGCTTTGCGGTAGCAATACGCGGTCCATTCCAGAACCGATTCTGAATTCGATGAAGATAAAGGAAAATAGGACATGAAGAGCGTCTATGTTGGTAACTTGAGTGCTGGCGCTACGGAACAGACCGTGCGCGCACTATTTGAGGTTTACGGAACTGTTGAACGTGTCCACATTGTCACTGACCGGGAGACAGGACAACCTAAAGGTTTCGCTTTTGTCGAAATGGTCAGTGACGCCGAGGCCGAAAAAGCAATTGCATCCGTAAACGGTCAGGACTCGGGCGGCAAAACTCTCGCCGTGAGCGAAGCCCGGCCCAAGAAGATGGCCAGCGCTCGGCCTACACAGAGCAGGGGACGATTCGGGAATGAAGCTCCCTCTCGTCCAGACAAACGCCAGATTCTAACGTAAGGTCGACAAAGGACAGCAAGGTCATGAAGCCGGGCCGATGCGTGTTATGTTAGCCTAGTTGATCCGCCTTAGGAAGCGGTCTCTACTTGAAAAAATAGACTGCGAAGCCGACCGCTACCACTAAAGAGGCGAGGATCAGAATTCGATTTTGCGTGTTCATAGAATTAAGCGTCGGGCCGTTTCTCTCGCTTGCCCTTCGGTTCCGACGGCCGCGGCAGACTAGCGAGATAAGCGACTACATCCTCTACCGTAACCAGCCGGCGCAGCGTCCCCGTTTGCGAAAAGTCCACGTCGTTTATTGCCAACATCAGCGTGTACAAACACAATGCTGGACCGTCCTGTATGCGAACTTTATGTTGGAGCAGCATCGGTATGTCCGCACTCACGACGATCGGCTTGGCCTTCTCACCCGGCACCATGTGTTGAAAGACGTAAGAACGGGTGTTGTTCTGCTGGTCGAACCCGGAATATCGCAGGTTGGACATGGTTCCTCCAGCTCGCAATTCTCCAACGGTTTTCGGCTCGTTTGTAACCGTTGCGTCTGTTGCCATATTAGAGAGATTCACTGCCCGGGGTCCGGTCTGTTATTGACACGATTGACAGGATTGGCTGTGGGCGCAACGCGAACAGAGAGGCCACAAAGGCCAAGGTGCATGCCAGTTCCAGCCCCATGATCAGAGTTGAAGACACAGGCGCGACGAACAGGATGAACAGCACAGCAACAGCGGCCAGTCCAATCATCCAGTAATGTTTCCGGAGTCGCACAGCGCGGACCAAAACCACTATCGCTTCCGCAAAGATCATCAATCCACCGATCCCCAGATCACGAACGTTGGATCGTGAGAACACTGCAATGATCAGAACTGCAACGGACAGCCAAGTCATTACCTTTGTCACCATTGGACACCGCTTTCTTTACACGGGTTTCGCGGATGTGCCGCAAACGGCAACGGGTTCCCAGCATTTCTGCTCGGTATTGCTTCCGGCGGGCTAAGAGAGTGGATTCAAAAGACCTGACTTAGCTCAGGTGATCTGAAGAGGGAGTAAAATGCTCGGCTCACTAAGATGGTCTGCTATTTGGCCGTCATTGTCAAGCATACGCTGGCCAATCATAGGGAACACGAGAGTTAGCTCGAACGCATCTCACCCGCATAACGTCAGCGACCTGCTGAGAAGACTGGTTTTAGCCTTACACATGAGATTCAGCGCCAGGCCTTTGAGAGCGAGGGGAGGCTGGTTACAAATTGCAGACCGAGGACGTTGTCGCGAGTGCCCGATATTTCCGCGGTCCTCAGCCACTCGTAACCTATTTTTAGCAATTGCCGTCGGTTCGGCCGGAAACCGAGTGCCAATTCATACGACTGATGATTGGGCGTGAAGGTCTCATCGGACCGCTCGGTCAGATCTTCAACATAGCTATTGCGCTGGTGAGCGACGCGCAATGCAAGATATGTGCGGGCGTTGAGCACGGCCTTCACCTCGGCGTAACCGAAAGACGTGGTAGGAAGTGTGCGGAAGTTCGGGTACGCAAAACGAAGCCATTGCCATTCGGCATTGAGTGCCCAGCGGCCGCGTGCCCACTGAATGTCAGACCCGGCGCCGGCCGCAGGGAAATCTCTCACGTTTTTCCCGGCCGGAAGGAAAGGAACCACGGCCCGATCAAGAAACGGACCTCTAAAAACAGAGAAGCCGATACGAAACCCCTGAACTAGAGTGTAACCGCCTCCCACCGTCCACTGCGCGTGTTGGCTGCGGGATAGAAGGCTCTGAGGATTTGACGGGGAGCTGTTAGTCACCTGAAGCCGGGCATCGGCTTTATGCGAGGACAAATCAAGCTCGACTCCCGGCAGACCATAAAGAGTGACTGGCGTAAGTCCGTCGCTGCTCGACGCCGACCCGCCGCAATGGTAACTGACTAACCGGCTGTATTCATCGCCGGTAAGATCCTCGACATTACAGGGCAACTGATCGGGCCGCAGCTTGAGGTAAGTTGTGTAACTAAGCGGCTGGTCGAGGAGGGGATTGTCCACGTCATCGTAGCGCAAGGGAAAGGAGCCGAAGGCGGAGATGAGTTGGCCCGCCTTGACGAGCACCGAGGTTGTCCCGCGACTTCGTGTATACGCGACAAACGCCTGCGCGACCTGAAACTTGATTTCACTCTCGGCCTCGTAGGCATCATAGGCAAAGAACGGAGTGGATCGGATGTGCAGTGAAGAATAGGCAAACCAGTGAGGACCCAGCTTCACACTAGGAGAGAGGACCGCATGAAAGGATAGAGCGGCGGGACGTGCACCGGGATCATCGGACTGCAAGCGGTGCGTGTATAAGGCTCCGCCGGTGAGGGTCGCAGGCATGGCGAAGCCGGAGGTGGCTTCCTGGGCCTCCGATTGGACGCACCACGATAGCAGCAGGAGTCCGGGCACGGCCTTACGTCCCCACATAGCTCTCCTTGCTCGGCATCGCCCGCAGCGTGTCGACGGGTAAGCGGAGACTAAACCAGAAACTCGAGCCTTTTCCTACATGGCTCTCGACTCCGATCGTGCCGCCCATCCTCTCCACGAGCTGCTTGGAGATCGCCAAGCCGAGCCCGGTGCCGCCGTAGCGGCGTGTGATGGAGCCGTCAGCCTGGACGAATTTTTCGAAGATCTGAGTGAGCTTGTCTTGAGGAATGCCAATCCCGGTATCTTCCACGGAGATCAGAAAGCATGCCTCCGTTTCCATCGTTTCCCGGGAAGCCACGTTGATTACAATTTGTCCGTTGTGGGTGAACTTGATGGAGTTAGAGAGTAAGTTAGTGACCACCTGACCGATGCGATTGGCATCGCCGACCAGATATCGAGGAACAGCGCCCGCGTATTGAAGGCAGATGGAGAGGCCTTTCTCTTTGGCCTTGACCGAGAGTAAGCCGGCCACACGTTCTATGGTCTTTCGCAAATCGAACGGCGTCGCATCAATGGCCAACTGGCCGGCCTCGATCTTCGTAAAGTCCAAAATGTCGGCGAGGATGGTCATCAATGACTCGGCGCATTGCCG
>QHXW01000359.1 GCA_003223115.1 Acidobacteriota bacterium | reverse complement strand
GCCAAGACGCCGGAGCAGGAGCGGCGGTTGGCAGAAGATGCGCGAGCGCACTGGTTCACCCTGGTATACGACCGGGAAGGCTACAGCCCGGAGTTGTTCGCGCAGATGAAGAAGAAGCGGATTGCCATTCTGACCTATCGCAAGTTTCCACAGGAGGATCGGCGAAAGGAAGAGTTCCAACTGCACAGCGTGGAACTGGCCGGAGGCGAAACCGTGAACATGCGAGAACATTACGGCTTAGACCACCTGATTGAGTACGGAACCGAGCCTATTCCTGATGCGGTTTCGGTGGTCAATCCGGCCTGGCGCAAGCTCGACGGCCAGATCCGCTCCCAAGCCGGCCGGCGCCATCGGCAGGATCCCACCGAGCCCCAGGTTCAGGGTTTTCAGCGCCGTAAGGGAAACCTGCAGGAAGAGATCCAGGTCCTGGATTTGGAGATCGCCAAACTCAAACAACTGCGCAAGCAAACCGAGCATCACATTCCGGTGAAGTCCCTGCCGGAGGCAGACCGCTTCACGCGCCTACGCACGGAATGTAAGCACTTCATCGACACAGTCAAGATGATCGCCTATCGCGCCGAAACCAGCATGGCCGCGCTGCTGCGCGAGCATATGGCGCGCGGCAGTGACGATGCCCGCGTGTTGCTGCGCCAGATCTTCCAGACCGAAGCCGATCTAACACCTGACTTGGCTGCCAACACCCTGACCGTCAGGCTACACCATCTCACGCAGGCTGCTCACGATCAGGCCATCGAACACCTGCTCACCGACCTCAACGCCACCCAGACAGTGTTTCCCGGTACCCAGCTCACTCTCGTCTTCAAACTCGGGTCATCTTGACTTCACCGAGATCAGGAGGTCTGTGATTATTGTTTCGGTCGGCGGAGTTTGAGAGCTGGACATCTCGGAACGTTGACAGCCAATCGGAATTGCCCGACGGGTAGTCGCGGCGTTCAAGTAATTGACGTTGCCGGCGAAGTGCAACGTCCAAATAGAAACGGACTTCCGGACAGCCTTGTCACCGATTGGCCTCGCGGGGAATGCTAACCTCGGGCCGTTGGAACTTAACCTCCCAACTTCCGGATCGCATAACCCCGCTGAGCGTGGCCATATCCGTTAGTCGCGGACAAACCGCCAACAGTACCCACCGAATGCACGCTGACACAGTCGCGTGCGTCTTGAAGAATAATGGGTAACATGTTCGATCAGTTTTCCCTTGACCTGCGGTACGCATCTCGGCACTTGCGAAGCAATCCAGGCTTCACGATTGTGCTGATCCTCGTCCTGGCTTTGGGTATCGGCGCGAATGCCGCCGTCTTCAGCGTCATCAATACGGTGCTCCTCCGGCCGCTAGCATTCCCCGACCCCGGCCAATTAGTGCAGATCTGGGAGTCCAATCCTGCGCGCGGAGAGGTTCAGGAAACCGTTTCGCCCTGGAACTTTACGGACTGGCAGAAGCAGAGCACGAGTCTGGCGCAATTGGCTGTTTATGAACATGAAAGCCTCGCTCTCCTCACGTGGAGCTCCGGAACGAATGGACGCGGCTCTCGTATCGAGCGGCTTTTTTCAAGTCTTCCGGGTAGCGCCGCAGTTCGGTCGAACCTTCTCGCTCGAAGACGATCGTCCCGGCTCCCATTCCGTAGTACTGAGCTATAAAGGCTGGACATCGCACTTCAACTCCGATCTCCACATCGTCGGCAAGGCGATTACCCTCGATGGTGAGCCGTTCACAGTCATCGGCGTGATGCCGACCAGTTTTCGGTTTCCGGCGCTCGGAACCGACTTGTGGGCTACACCCGCCTTCGACCTGAAGTCCAGAAGCCGCGGAGACCATTATCTGTTTGCTGTAGGCCGAATGTGGCCGCGAGTTACGCTTGGGCAGGCTCAGGCGGAGATGAGTGCGATCGCACATCGGCTTGAGCGGCAGTATCCCGATACGAATCAGGGCAGCGCGGTGACGCTGGTGCGGCTTCAGGAAGAGATGGTCGGCAGCTTTAGACGCGGACTGTTACTTCTATGGGTGGCGGTGACGTTGGTCCTGCTCATCGCCTGTGCCAACGTCGCCCATCTTCTGCTTGCTCGTTCTGCCACGCGCGAGAAGGAATTCGCGATTCGAGCTGCCCTGGGGGCCGGTCGTCCGCGATTGATCCAGCTACTGCTTACTGAAAGCGTCATCCTAGGTGCAACTGGCGGGTTGGTGGGATTGGCTCTCAGCCCGTTGGGAATTCATCTCCTTATGGCGGCCGGAGGACATGGGCACATCGTGCCGCGCACGGAGGGAATTCGTCTCGACGAAAATGTCATCGCCTTCACCGCCGTTGCGTCTCTATTTACTACCGTGCTATTTGGACTCCTTCCGGCGTTCCGTTCCTCCCAAATCGATGTGATTACTGCAATGAAGCAGAGCGGGTGGGAAACATCCTTGGGCGTCTCGTACCGGATTCGCAGCGTACTAGTGATTTCGGAACTGGCCCTTTCTGTGATGCTATTGACCGGTGCCGGCCTGCTCATCAAGAGTTTCTGGCAACTCCAACGGGTCGATCCGGGCTTCAACCCGGCGAACGTCCTCGGAATTCGCGTCTCCGTTCCGGACTCGCAATATCCTGGTTCTCGAGAGCGTGCGGTTCTGTATCAGCAAATGGTCGATCGCATCCAGGCAATACCGGGCGTGGAAGACGCTGCGGCGATAAACGATCTGCCATTCAGCGGATCGCGTACCTCCACGTCGTTCGATATCGACGGACTTCCCGCCGCACCCGGCGAATCTCGTGACTCGGATCGCAGGGTTGTAAGCAGCTCTTACCTTAAGGTAATGCGAATCCCGCTCCTTGAGGGCCGTGCGTTTACGGAAACCGACAACAGACGGGCGACGCCTCGGGTAGTTATTATCAATGACGCCTTGCGACGCCGGTATTGGCGAAACGCGAATCCCCTAGGTCAGCATCTGGCGATCGATGGCCAGCATTTTGAAATAGTCGGCGTGGTCGGGAACGTGAGGCATGACAATCTGGCGGCTGCCGGAAGAGGTGAAATTTACCTCCCGCAATATCAGGGCGGTACGCCTCCATGGACCTTTTTCGCAATCCACAGTCACGCGGGTTTGGGCTCGCTGATCCCGGCAGTGCGCAAGGCACTGCGCGAGGTCGCGCCGGAAGAACCGGTCTACGATACGAGGACTATGGAGCAACGCCTGGCGGGTTCGATCGCGCCGCAGCAATTCAATGCCATTGCTTTGGCTGTATTCGCGTTATTCGCTCTCGCGCTCGCGGCGATCGGCATCTATGGAGTGGTAGCCTTCGCTGCGGAGCGGCGAGCCCACGAAATGGGAATCCGTATGGCCGTGGGCGCGCAGCCCCGCGATGTGCTGCGCCTAGTTGTCGGGCAAGGACTCCGGCTGGGCTTAGTGGGTGTCTTAATCGGAGTCGCC
>QHXW01000356.1 GCA_003223115.1 Acidobacteriota bacterium | reverse complement strand
GGCACGAGGCTGATTTTGAGCCTGGCCTTCCAGATTGGTGGCCCGAATAACTACGTCCCAATCGAGGCGACACCGTCCTGGCCGGTCCTGCTATTCACACTGGGAGTCTCGGTTCTGACCGGAGTTCTGTTTGGGATTGCTCCGGCATGGATGACTTCACATACTGACCCGGCGGAGGCGCTGCGGGGCGCCAGCCGTTCGGTCGGCGCTGGCCGCTCCTGGGCACAGAAATCATTGGTAATCGCGCAGATTGCGGTGTCGCTGGTATTGCTTTCAGCAGCGGCTCTGCTGGGCCAGAGCCTGCGAAACCTGGAGCATCAGAATTTCGGATTCGAGACGCAGGGCCGATATATCGCTTGGATCAATCCAATGTTGGGCAATTACAAGCCGGAGCAAATGGAGCCGATGTTTCGCCAGATTGACGATAGCGTGCTCCAGATTCCCGGTGTGCGGATGGTGGCGCCGGCGCTTTATGCGCCAATGACGGGAGACAGTTGGAATAATGGAGTTCGCATCGAGGGTAGGCCGGAACCACCCGCTAAAGAAGACACCGGTTCGGGGTTTGCGCGAGTGATGCCGGGCTTCTTCGAGGCTATAGGCGCGAAGATCATGCTGGGCCGGCCCATCACCGATCAGGACACTGGGGCGACACGCAAGATAGCTGTAGTCAACCAGGCGTTTGCGAAGAGATTCTTCCCGGGCCAGAACCCGATAGGGCAGCATTTCGGGCCGGGCAAGATCAAGTATTCCGGTACGTACGAAATCGTGGGAGTGACGAATGATATCCGCTACATGACGTACGAGTACAAAAAACCCGTGCGGCCCATGTATTGGTTACCGGAAGCACAGACCGTGCAGTGGGACGACCCCGCTTACCACAGCGGCGAAACCTGGTCGCAATATCTATACAACATCGTGATTTGGGCGCCAGGGAACCCACCGGCTGTGGAGGAACGTGTACGCAAAGCGCTGGCAAGGGTTGACCCCAATTTGGTGCTCTACGGTGTTGACCCGTACACAAAAATCGTAAGCGCGGACTTCCAGCAGGAAAACATGATTGCGACGCTGACCACGCTCTTCGGTGCGCTCGGGCTCGTTCTGTCAGCCATAGGGTTATATGGAGTGCTGGCGTACCTGGTGGCGCGGCGGACAAGTGAAATAGGTGTGCGGATGGCGCTCGGCGCGGATCGCAGGTCCGTTATGGGGATGGTGCTTGGCGGCGCATTCTGGCAGGTAGGGATGGGTCTTGTGCTTGGCCTTCCTGCCGCAATCGGGGCCGGCAAGTTGATGGCCTCTCAGCTATTCGGCGTGGAGCCATGGGATCCAGTCATGCTGATGCTCGCCACGTTGCTGCTCGGCTTGGCAGCGCTGGTGGCATCAGTGCTTCCCGCCTGGCGCGCGGCAAGTGTTCAGCCGATGGTGGCACTACGGACCGAGTAAGCATCCAGCAAACGACCCTTTTGCCTGGAAGTACCTGTCCGGAAGACGCCCAAGCCGCCGATGTCTAAGACGACGCGGGCCGGAAGTCCCGATCTGGTCAATTAGCCGCGGGAGCATCGAAATCGGAGACCCAACTGTCTTCAATTTGTTTGATGCTGTGTCTGCAGTGGTGAGTGCCATTCTCGTTTTGTGTTAAGTTCTGTTTGACATTCACAGATTCGCTGATTGACCTGCTGACCAGTTTGGGGTTTAGTAACCTTTTTTTTGCCAATGAGTATTACTGGTGCGAGCGCGCCCTATTTTCGCTAAAGCTGAGGGGCTCGCCCAGGTTGAGGAGAGAGTCGTTTATGGGTGCCACATTACAGGATTTCCGCTACGCCGTGCGCATGTTGCTTGCCAGCCCTGGGTTCACTCTCGCGGCAGTATTGTGCGTAGCGTTAGGGATCGGTGCCACTACAGCCATATTTAGCGTGGTGAACTCGGTAATACTCAGGCCGCTCCCATATCCGACGCCGGAACAACTAGTCCGACTGTACACGGAGTTCCCAACTTTTCCGAAGGGCGGTCTGAAGCGATTCTGGACGTCTCCTCCGGAGTACTACGATCTGAAACGGGACCTGCGATCATGGCAGTCTCTTGAGGCGTGGTCGACGACGGGCGCGAACCTCGCCGGCGGAGGCTCGAGCCAGCCCATGCGAATCACCGCGACATATGTTACTGGCGGACTGCTGGCAGCGTTGCGCGTTGAGCCGGTGCTCGGCCGATGGACTACGCCGCGCGATGATGAACCGGGTGCACCGCGTGTGGCCGTGATCTCCCATGGGTTGTGGATGCGTGCCTACGGTGGAGACCGTAGCATTGTGGGCCGGCAAGTGCGCCTTGACGGGCGCCCGTGCTCCATCGTCGGCGTGATGCCTGCCGAGTTCCAGTTCCCTCCTGGAGAGATCGATGCCTCCGAAATGTGGACACCGCTGCAGCTTGGGCCTCCCAATCCCAATCGTCGCGGCAACCATTTCCTGCACCTGATCGGACGCTTGAAAAACGGCACGGACCTCGCTCTAGCGCGGCAGGAACTCGCACGCTACGTTCAGATCAGCGGAGAGAAGGCCTCGCCGCAGCGTCACGATTTCACGCCAAAAGATCATCCGCTGGTCGCCTACGGCCTGCATGACGAGGTGGTCGGACCCGTGAAGCGCGCCATCCTGATGCTTCTGGGCGCCGTGGGGTTCGTGCTGCTGATCGCTTGCGTTAATGTGGCCAATCTGCTGCTTGCACGTGCCGAAGCGCGTCAGCGCGAAATCGCGATCAGAGTGGCGATCGGCGCCGGCACGCGCCGGCTGGTGCGGCAGTTTGTCACTGAAGGCCTGATTCTGTCCGGCTTGGGTGCCCTGGTGGGAGTAGGGCTCGGGTTCGGCGGCCTGCGAATATTAGTGGCTGCCGGACAGGAGAGCATACCGCGGTCCGGAGAGATTGGCTTAGACCGGACAGTGCTGGCGGTGACAGTGGGTTTAAGTCTCGCGACCGGCATTTTCTTCGGCCTGGCTCCGCTCGTCCAGTTGACGGGACGCAATCTGCACGAGGCGTTGAAGGCAGCAACCGGCCGCGCGACTGCGGGGACCGCAGCCAGCCAGTTCCGCCGGGCTCTTGTCGTATTAGAGTTGGCGCTAGCGCTCGTGCTGTTGATCGGCAATGGTCTGATGGTCCGCGCGTTCTGGAACCTGCTCGCGGTAAATGCGGGGTTCGACCCGGCCCACGTGCTCACCATGCGCATCGCGCTGCCGGAGACCGTCTATCCCGACAGCAAGGCAACTGTGGCCTTCTGGACGCGCCTCGAGGCTAGAGTGCGCAGTCTCCCCGGCGTTAGGAGTGCCACGATTGCCGGTGGTCTGCCGCCCAGTCGTCCCATTGATGCGAACGATACGCAGATCGAAAATTTTGTACCCAAGCCCGGCGGCCCGGTCCAGAACATCGATTACACCCAGTTCGCCGGCAACCAATACTTTCAGACGATGGGAATCCGCCTGATCGAGGGCCGGCTCTTCGATGAACATGACGGTACGGGATCGAACCCGGTGGTGGTCATAAACAAAACTTTCGCGCAGATTTACTGGCCTGGCGAAAAAGTGGTGGGGCGCCGCGTACGGCCCGGTTTCCAGGATCCTTGGTTCACCATTGTGGGGATCGTCGAGGATGCCAAGAATGCCGGGCTGGACAAACCTGCTGGCACGGAGCTGTATTTCTCGGCAAACCAGCTAGCAGGAGGACCATTTTCACCCTCCACGGCATTTCTGGCGCTGAAGACGAGAGGCGACCCTTTAGCCATGGCGGGGGCGGTGCGGAGCGAAGTGCGTACTCTCGATCCATCGCTGCCCGTCTCGTCGGTCCGATCGATGGAACAGGTGATGGAGTCGGCTCAGGCGCGCCCACGGTTTCTGGCTTTGCTGTTGACTTTGTTCTCGCTCACCGCGCTCGTATTAGCAACGGTCGGGATTTACGGCGTGATCTCCTATTCGGTGGCCAGGCGCACCAACGAGTTTGGCATCCGCATGGCGATGGGAGCAAAGCCTGGAGATGTGCTGCAGTTGGTGCTCGGTCAAGGGCT
>QHXW01000357.1 GCA_003223115.1 Acidobacteriota bacterium | reverse complement strand
AGTGGAAAGAGCAAAATCCGGATGTGCCGAAGGGTGATTAGTATAAAGACTTCGGAATATTCAAGCTGTGTGGCACAGGGAAACATCCGAGCACGTTCTTGCTGGCCGGGCAAGCTGCACGGGGCAAGCGCTTGTAGAACTAGTTCTCGTCTGTCTCTTTAAGCGCGTGCAGGACAGCTACACCATCAAGAACTCAAGCGGCTTGCCGTTATTTCCGATCTTCACCGGGCGGCCGATGTTGCCGACGTACTCTTTGTCGGGATCGATCCCAAGCTTCTTGTAAAGCGTAGCAACGACGTCCGCGACCTGCACCGGGTTGTCTTTCACGAAGCCACCGCGCTCGTCGGTTGAACCGTAGACCCGGCCGCCGGTGATGCCGCCGCCCGCCATGGTCAGTGAGAATGCGGTCGGCCAGTGGTCGCGGCCACCTCCCGCGTTGATCTCGGGAGTGCGTCCGAACTCGCCCGTCACAATCACGATGGTTGAGTCGAGCATGCCGCGCTGGTGGAGATCTTCGAGCAGCGCCGAGTACGCGCGATCCAGTTCCGGCAGAAACACGTTGCCGAGCAGGGGCAAGATATCCTTGTGGTGATCGTAAGCGTTGAAGCCGCGTGAGACCGTCACGAAGCGCACGCCGGATTCGACCAGACGCCGCGCCAGCAGCACTCCCTGGCCGAGCGATGTGCGGCCGTACCTGTCGCGCACTTCCTCGGGCTCATTTTCAATCTGGAATGCTTTCTTCGCCTGCGCGGAATGCATGAGCTGAAACGCGGTCTGAGAATAAGAATCCATGCTCTCGGTGATGCCGGTGGTATCCAGGCGGCGGAATTCATCATCCACCATGGCGAGTAAGGACCGGCGGTGGTCCATGCGCGACCAATCCACACCCATGGGCAGGTCCAGGTCGCGGACCTTATAGTTGTCGGTGTTCGGATTCCCGGCGTTGAACGGGTTGTACCTGGTGCTGAGGAATCCGGACTTCTCCCAGCTTCCGGTTACCGAAGGAATCGAAACCACGGGCGGCAGATCCGTCCTGGGGCCGAGTTCCTTCGAAATCACGGCTTGCATGGCCGGAAATTGAACGGTGCCCAATGGGTCATGCCCACTGCAAATCAGCGCCAGCGCCGATTCGTGTGAAACCTGCTTGTGAGTCATCGAGCGGATGATGACGAATTTATCGGCCTGCTTCGCGGTCAGAGGCAGGCGATCGGAGATGCGTATGCCCGAGACATTGGTTTCGATGGGCGCGAACTGGCTGCGGTATTTGGAATCGACGTCGGGCTTAGGATCCCAGCTATCCATCTGGCTGATGCCGCCGCTCAGCAGCAGATGAATGATCGAGATGTCGCGCTTCGCAGGAGTGAGTGCCTGTGCGCGCAGTCTCAGAACATCGCCATAGCCCAGGAAGCCGAACAGACTGAGCGAGCCCACCTTCAGGAGCGCGCGGCGATCAAAGTCGTTGTACATATGTGCCTCAATGATTGAAGATGAACGCCTTCGAATTGAAGATGCTCCAGAATACATCCTCGAATACTTGACGCCGGGCGTCCGGGCCGCCTGTTCCGCTGTGAATCGAAGCCACTACTTGAGAAACCTCCCGCTCGTTTGGAGGATGCACGAGCGTTGCCATGAACAGGCGCCGCGTGATTTCTTCGTCGGTCAATGACGGGTCTGCGAGCCAATTCCGTCTTTGCCAGTGATCTGGTGCTGGATGGTCTGCCCGCTAATCAGGTGCATGGCCTGGGCAACGTCAGGTGAGTTATCGCGTTCGCAAATCACTTCACGAGCCTTCAGCCGCTCAAAGATCTGCAGAAAATAGGTGGGCGCGCCTTGCGGAATCGTCATGGCGCGTGTGTCGGCCATGTAGCCCGGAAATGTTTCCTGGACGCCGGTGACCTCGGTCATGGAGTCGATCAGTTCCTCCGCCAAAAGACGTCTGACGTAATAATGCGAATAGTTCAGAAAGTCGCCGCGATTAGTGTCGTTCGGTACGCTCGACAACTGATAGGCGCGCGAATTCAAGATTAGACGGATGGTGTGCTTGAGGCGATAGCCGTTCTCTACAAAATCATGGGCCAGCGCGTCGAGCAGCGCCTCGTTGGTTGGCGGGTTGGTGACGCGAAAATCGTCCAGCGGCTCGACAATACCGCGACCCATATAGTGCTTGAACACCCGGTTCACGATGGCGCGCGAACCAGGGATTCTGCGGAGACGTGATCCACTTCGCCAGCTTCACGCGGATATCTTCGTCCAGACCTTCCGTTTCGGCGACGCCGTCCAGATGCACGCGATGCGTACGCCCAGAAATACCTGGCTGACATTGGTGGCGATGTTCTCAGGCTCAGAAAATTCGGTGATGTAGTAGAAATTCGATGCCGGATTGAAGTAAAGATTGGCGGAAGCAGTGATCAGTTCAGTAGCCAACTGATCGAAGGGCCTGTCCTCGCGCATGGCTTTGCAGAGCCAGTCATACATGATTCTGCCGCCCTTCGAGCGCTGATCCAGCAGGCCTACGCGCAGCAAGTCGCTGAACCGCGTGGCCCAGACTTCGGCAAACTCCGGTCGGTCGATCAGCTCGTCAATCAGATGGGCACGTTTCCCGGGATCTTTCGAGTCCAGGAACCGTGCACTCTCTTCGAGCGTCGGCAGCAGCCCGATGCTGTCGAGATAAACGCGCCGGACGAACTCCGAATCGGAGCTGAGCGGGGACGGAACGGTATTCACTCGCTTGAGCTTCGAAAAAATGAAGTTATCGATGAAGCTGTTGCGGGACATCCGGATAATCCTTCATCGGCGGCCTCTCAATCACCGCGACACGCGTGGCCACGGCCTTACCGAGAGTCCGGACCATGATCGCGGTTTCGCCCGCGCGTTTGGCGCGAATCTCGCCGTTCGGACTCACATCCAGGACCGATTCGTCGTTGGCGGTGTATTGAACTTTGCGGGTGAGGTCTTCGCTTGTGCCGTCGGGATAGGTGCCCGACACCGAAAGCTGCTGCTTGGAATTCAGGCCCACCAGCGTTGCTTCTTCCGGTATGACGCGTATGATGCGGAGCGGCGGTGATCCGGCGCTGTCGTATGTTGCGCCGTCACGAATCCAGTTCAGGATGGCTTCATACTCGAGCGATCCGGTCTTGAAGCGCTCACCGCCGCCTGAATGTCGGCTTCATCAGGATGAGGCTCTTGGCGGGATCGGTGCGATTGATACGGCGGCCGTCCTGAACGTTGACAATGGCATCGTAATCGAGGTCCGGCTCGTATCCGAACAGCGAAAGCTTGAAGCCCGCCTGCCCGCGGATGGACCCATGACAGTTCGAGTTGGCGCAACCTGACTTCGTAAAAATGGGGACGATATCTTTGACGAAGCTGAGCTTCGGTATTTCGCGACGAGCTGCCGCGAGCGGCGCCGCAATCATGGCCGGCAGAAGAATTAGATTGCGGAGTTTCATTGCTCATCCTCCTGGGTCTTGGCTTTCAGCTCAATCGGCGGAGAAATCGATGGGCCGGCGCGCAACTTGAACCAGCCTGCCTTAAATGAGCCGGCTGCCGTGAGTTTCAGCTCGGCGTTCGGCTTCCTCGGTGGCACTTCATTGTTTTCAAACTTCACGCCTTCAATTGGTGTCACCGGCTCGATTTTCAAAGTAGACTTGCCATCGTCGTAGCGTCTGACCAGAAATTGGAGCCGGGCGACCTTCCCTGGCGCAATGGACACCGATTCGGGCGCCTCAAAAACAACGGAGGGCAGGTCCGTCACCGTAGCAATCAGCTTCTGCTCTTCAACTGCTCCAGTAACCTTGCCGACGTGCTCCCACCAGTAGAAAATGTCGGCGGTGTGTTCCACGACCTTGCCGTGCAGCACTCCGCGCCGTGCAAGCGAATGGGGTAGTCCCCCGCAACCGCGTCAAGACCGATGCGTAGCGGCAGCCGGACATTGGTGCCGTCGAGCTGGTGGTCACGCCCGGCGGGAGATTCTCTGCCCACACTTCGACCGGTGTTGACTAGCCGCCGAACCTACGGACGCGGAGGGCAGGGGAACGGTCTGTCCGCGGTAGAGAGTCAGCTCGGGTGTCAGAGAGCGCAAGTCAAAGTCCGGTTGGGCGGGATAAATGGCCAGCCGGTAAACGTAATTCGGGTTACCGCGCTCGGCACAGTCGCGGATCATGGCGATGTAACGGCCGGCTTTTTCGAAGGTATAAACCAGGTACGGATCGAGATTCGGCGGCTCGTCGCCGTTCTGCTGCAAGCGGTCATCATGGGAGGCGAGCAGCCTGCCATCCTCCGTGTACACCGCTACCAGCGGATCATCCAGGAACCCCAGCTTCATGGAATCGACATCGAACACCAGCCGCTCGCCGGCGCGAACATCAAACGCGAAAAAGTCCCGTGCCTTACCACGATCGAACACGCCGCTCGGCGCCACCGGGTATGTGATGCTTTGCGAATTCTGACGGGAACGCGCGGGAGTTGCGACCTTTTCCTCGAGATCTGAGACCACGATTTGAATCTGTAGCGGTGCTTCGAGTGAGCCGGCGAAAGCGCAGCGGATATGTTCCCGGAGCCACTGACGCCGAAACGGCCATGCGGACGGTGATCGAGCCGGCGCCCGCTTGCACGATTTTGCCCTCAGCGAGTAACTCGCCCAGCACGACTCGATCGACTTTTTGCAAGTTTAGTCCTGCAATCCGGAGTTCGTTGGTTGCGCCTCGCCGCGCACCCGCCGGTAGCGCGTGCAACATGTGAGGCACAGCGCCTGCTACCAGGCGGTAGCTGCTGTATCGTCCGCCATCGGCGAGCTTTGCGATCGGCTCAGAGGCGGCGGCCACACGAACGAAATAGTTGCCGGTCTTCTTCACTGGGAAGGACAGGTAGGGATCTTTGTGAATGTAGTAATCGTCGATGTATTCCAACGATGTATTCCAACTCGACGCCGCGCTCATCGAGAATAGTGATGGTGCTGTCGAGCCGCGACCCGGCCCGCGTGGCCATTACGTCGAAAATCAGTGTTTCGCCCGCCTCAGCGTGGAAACGGAAGACGTCGTAGTCATCGCTTTCGACAATTCCGTCGATCATCGCCGGCAAAGTGATGTCTTGCGCATGCTTGAGGTCGTTGTTGGGCTCGACTTCGCTCAGCCGCGGCAATGATCCCACCTGAAACACACCGACGTGCGTGCCGCGCGGAGTGCGCAGGCGATAGTCATGCAAGCCAACCGGCACATTCGGACCGACCGAGACGCGCGCCTTTATCGAGAAGAAATCCGAAGACACACCTGCGCCTGGATGTCGCGCCGGGCGAAAACAATGTCGCGCGTCTCGTTGAGATGGCGTCCCAGAATCTGGACATCGAGTGTCTCTGACTGTCGGGCGCCGAGCGGAAAAACCGAAATGACTTGGGGCCCAAGATCAGGAAGGCTGGCATCGCCCGAGGCACCCGTGGCAAGCAGCACAAGCGACCAAACCGCCACGCCAACCGTTCTCATCGTGGGACCAGTTTCCTAGCAGCCAGCGAACTGCGATTAGCCGTATTCTACAGAAAAACGAATAGGTTAGCTTAGGTTAGCTAGCGCTATCGTATTCGGGTATTCGGTCCAGTTCCCTCACGGCACTGGGACAGGCGGACGCCCATACCTGCGGTTGCGGTATCCGGAAAGAGAAAACGGCACACTGGGAATGTCATGCCCGCCGGCGAGAAGCATGTTCCTGCGGCTGTATAGCGTCCATGGGTTTGGCAGCCGTTGCCGAGCACAAACTTGGCGGCCTGATCCCTGTCGGAGCGATTTTCCGCGCTTCCATCAAGATTGGCCAGGCAGTGTCGAAAGGCCTCCGCAGCCGCCTGCGCAGGATGCCTTGTGAGTTTTGCAATAGGACACGAGGGCTTTGATGCCTATTGACACTACGATGAAGGAGAGATCGATCCAATGAGCGCTGCTGAAGCAAGAATCACGTCTCGAAGTGGTCACCCTGAGCTGGTATCTCTGGGGCAACTATCCGCGCGAATAGGTCGTGATCCGTTACTGGTACAGGCTAGCAGCGGAAATACTTCTATAAAGGCGGACAGAATTCTATGGGTGAAAGCGTCCGGCAAGTGGCTGGCCGATGCGGAGCAATATCAAATTTTCGTTCCCGTTGACCTTGCGGAAGTCAGAGAGTGCTTGAGGCAGAATACGGATTTTGCGGGAATTGATTCCAGCTCATCGCAAACGCGGATGTCCGCTTCGATAGAGACGTTCATGCATGCCGCCTTTCCGCATCGTGTTGTCATCCACGTCCACTCAGTGAATACGATCGCCTGGGCAGTGCGGCAGGATGCGCAGGTTCGCCTCGCCGAACAACTTGCAGGACTACCGTGGCAGTGGATTCCGTATGTACCCTCCGGCCTTCCGCTTGGCCGTGAAATCGCAAACGTTGTCATAGGCCATCCGAAGACGGACATTCTCGTATTGGGAAACCACGGTCTAGTCATAGGCGGAGAAGACTGCGACACGGCGGAACGCCTCCTTATTGAAATAGAAAGGCGCCTTGCGATCAGCCCCCGCGTCGCTCCTGAAGCGAGAAGTGCGCTGTTGACGCGGCTGGCGCGGATATCGCCATGGAGGCTGCCTGATCTAAGAAATCTCCATGCTCTGGGCACGGATCCCACCTCTCGACGAATTCTGAAAGGCGGCGTGCTCTATCCTTGTCAGGCCATTTTTCTGGGACGGACCGCGCCTTTGATCCCGTGCTCGGTTCCCTTTTCTGACGTCAGAAACCACATCGGAGAGCACGATGAGTGCCGGTCTCTCTTAATTCTTGAAGGCAGTGGGGTCATGGTTAGCGAACGGATTACACGCGCTGAACAGGCGACGCTGACGGGTCTGATGGAGGTGTTACAACGCATCGGACCAGCCGCACCCATCCGATATTTGAGGGAATCTGATGTGACCGGGGTGCTGACCGGAACATTAGGACATTATCGTCAGGCCGCCGAAAACAGCGAGCCCAGATCGGGCTTCTGCGCCATAACCAGAAGGCTCCGACACCGGCTGCAAGCGTCCCCACGCCGAAGGCCACGAACGCCCATCCCGAAGTGAGAAATACATAGCTCCAGCCGACTAAGGCGATGGCATTCGGTACCGGGTACAGCCACGCCTTGAACGGCCGCTCATATCGGTGCGATATTTTCGCAAATAGTACACAGCGAAAATCTGGGCGATGAACTGTATGAGAATTCTTCCGGTCAGCATGGCCGAGATGACCCACTTGAGATTGACCCATCACCAGCAAGGAAAAGTACGGGAACTGCTTGCGGTGCAGTCGCGCAGGCTGTAAAAATGTCCCTCGAGCGCGGCCGCGTAGCGAACGCGGCTATAGCCCAAGAGAACTGGAACTGCCGCTGCAAAAGCGGTCCAAAGCACCAGGATGGTGATGGCGCCCGCCGCCCGGGGCCCGTACAACTTCTGCATGTACTCGGCGACGATGAGCTTAGAATGCATGGCCTCGCGCCACGGGACGACCGAGATGATGCAGAAATTCATGACGGAATAAATCAGCGCCACGCCGATGACCGAGTAGAAAATCGCGCGCGGCATAACGCGTTCCGGGTTGCGCACCTCGCCGCCGACATAGCAGACGCTGTAGTATCCGAGAAAATCGAACGTCGCGATCAGCATGGCTCCCCCGAGACCCAGCGCAAAGCTCTTGGACAGCCGGAAGGCGTCGGGCGGAAAGTCCAGCGCCGGCCCCGGCCCGAAGCGGGCCATATGAATGAGGCCGCTCACGATGATTGCACCCACAGTGAGCAGCATCCCCGCCCACAGCAACAGCATCAGCTTGCCGATTGAACGGATCTGGCGATAGAGCACGCGATTGCAAGTACTCCAAGGCCGACAACCAAAACGCGATTCTGCCAGGGCTGCAAGGCTGGAAAAAAGTAAGTCGAATATTGCGCAAAGCCGATGTAGGCCGAGCCGACCTCCAGCGGCCCGCTGACGATGAATTGCCATATGAACAGAAATGGCAGCAGTAAACCCAGCCGGCTGGTCTTGAAACTTTCCTTCAGGAATAAATAGCTGCCACCCGATCCCGGCATCGCGGTAGCCAACTCACTCCACACCATGCCATCGCAAATCGCGAGAATTGTCCCGGCCAGCCCACCCATGGCTAGGATGATGAGCGGAATGGTGATGAACGGCCCGAAACCGACCATGTTGGTCATGTTTAGTGCCGTGGCCTCGAGTACACCCAGGCCGCGCGCCAGCCCGTATTTCTTCTTGATCTCCTGGTGTTGGTCGCTCATCGGGCACATGAATCGCACCACAAGCAAACCGGAAAAACCCCCGGCCGGGCGCGCTGGATCTACCAGCAACGATGCCGGTGGGAGTTCCGTCATGCCTTGGCAGGACGAGCGATGTTTTGGACGGTAACCGGCCGGCCTTCGCGCCACGAGCGTTCAGCAGCCGCTGCCGCCGCCACGGCCTGGCGGCCATCGAATCCGTCCACTTTGAGATCGCGATCCACAAGAATGCTGCGCACGAAATCCCGCATTTCATCGAGGTAGCCATCTGCGAAGCGCACCAGGAAGTGATCTACGACGTCGGTTCTCGCGCCCGAGGCCGTCAAAATTACTTCGGGTGTTTGCTGCAAATAACCGAGCATGATGGTGCCTTTCGAGCCGACGATCTCGGTGCGGATATCGTATCCATAACTGGATTGCATGTAGTTCTCGACCGCGCCCAGAGAGCCGCGCGAGAATTTCATATTCACGAGCGCCGTGTCGATATCGTTGAATTGCGCGGCTTCCGGAAAAACCAGAACGGCGCCATATGCATGATGTTCCGCGATCTCATCGCTCATCATCCAACGGCCCAAGTCAAATTCGTGAACCGTCGAATACTGCAAGAACATCCCGTTGACGCCGCTCTGCATGTAACTGACTTGCGGAGGGGCCGTATCGCGCGCCAGTGACTTGAAGATCACCGGATCACCGATCTCACCGGCTTCGATGCGCTTTTTCGCCCGGACGTGTGAGGGATCGTAGCGGCGAACGTGTCCCGGCTGCAACCGTACTCCAGCCCTGGCGGTGACGCTTAAAACCTCATCCGCTTCTTCCACGGTGAGCGTGAGCGGCTTCTCGCAAAAAATGTCCTTACCGGCGCGGGAGCACGCCTTGATGGCCGTTCCGTGAAATTTCGCGGGCGTCACCACCGCCACCGCCTGAATATCTTTGCGTTCAACCAGCGCATCGACACTGTTGTAGTGGTGCTCGATCTCGAGTTCAGCCGCAACCTGGCGGGCGCGCTCGACGTCGTTGTCTGCGATGGCGATCAATCGCGCATCGGGGATGAGGTGGCGAATGTTTTTCCGCGTGCCGCCTTCCCATAGTGCCAACGCCAACCACCCCCATGCCCAGCTTCTTCACGCGCCCCTCCGTTTGAAACTTCCGGCCGAGGGATACCGGATGACCACAGGGTGTCCCAGTCGTGCAGCGCGATAAATCGAGTCGATGATCGCGATGTCCCGCGTGCCCTGTTCGCCATCGGGCTCGGGCTCGCGATTTTCTCGGATGCAATCCGCATCCAGCTCCAGGGCGAACTCGTCAATGGCTTTGAACTCGCGCTCAAACCACTTTCCCGCGATCTTGCCAGTGACGCGCCGCTCTTCTTCGAAGGCGAACGCCGGCGAAAGTGACGCCCAGCCTTTCTCAGCGTGCACTTGCACAAAAGACGCGAGCGCGGCGCCCCAACTGGTTGTCCCTTCAAGCACGATGCCGCTCGAAAAATTCAGCCGAAAAGCGATGCCTTCCTCCACTTCCTTATACCGCCGGAGATCGCGACGCCAACTGAAGGCCGCGGCTTCCAGTGGATCGTCATCCACCAGCCACCGGCATGTGTTGACGCAGTAGATGCCGATGTCCATCAACGGGCCGCCGCCGCTCAACTTGCGCTTGAAAAACCAATCGGGCGTATTATCTCCCGCAGGGCGAAATTCCGTGAACGCGGTGTGAATCACATCGATGCGGCCCAGTTGACCGCTTGAAATGATTTTCTTCAGCGTAACGCTACTCGGCTCGAAATATTTTCGATAGGCGGTCCTGAATTGAACCGCATTCTCGTGGCAGGCACGAACCATTCGACGGCACTGGTCCACGCTTGCCGCCAGAGGCTTTTCGCAGAGCACGTGTTTCTTCGCGCGCGCCGCGGCGACCGTATATTTTTCATGCTCGCCGGGCGGAGTAGCAACGTAAACTGCTTCGACATCCGGGTTCCTCAGGCATCTGGCATATTCGGCGTTGGTGTAATGCTGTTCGGCCTGAAACTGCTTCCCCAAACGCGCGGCCTTGCCGGAATCGCCGCTGAGCACCGCGACGAGTCTTGCCTTCTTGCTGTGGGCGAATGCCGGCAGTACGGCCTGCTGCGAGATGGCGCCCAACCCGACCACGGCGTAACCAACGCGCTGCGTGTCAACTCTCCCGGTCGGCGCGGCTCATCCCCTGCGAGCGTACGGCCGGGTGTTGGAGTCCGCGCAGTTCTTCGATGTTGTCGAGCGTTTTGAAGATCGCGTCGATGATCGTATCGATCTCCTTCTTGTCGCCCAGGAACAGATAATGCGGAAACCAGACGGCCTCCTGGTAGGCCGCGCGCTCTGATACCGGGCAGGGGGACACGTTTCGCAGATCGATCGGCTGCGGCCGTCCCCAACTCAGCGCCGGAAATTCCGTGGCCTTCACCGGGAATAGCGAGCTTCGATAAACCGGCTCGTAGAAAAGCCCGTCACAAGGTATGCCTTCCAGTTGCAGGGCCGCCACGAACGCGGCCCGCGGTACGTCCTTCGCCCGCGCGGCGAAATATTTCAGCACATAGGAGTACGGCGCCGTGCGCGTGATGCGCGGCTCGGCTTTCAAAAATCCCAGGCCGCGGGTGGTCCGTACGCGCGCTTCGAAGTACTCGATATTTGCCTGCCGAATCTGCTGCTGCTTTGGAAAGCGATCGAGTTGCGCCCTGAGCACGGCGGCTTGAAATTCGCCCAACCGGTAATTGAAGCCGATGATGCGGCGCTTGAATTTGTCGGTTACGCTCGCGCGGCCCGCGTTGATGTAGGACTGCACGCGCTCGAAGTATTCCAGGTTGTTGGTGATGACGCAACCGCCCTCGCCGCAGGTGATGAGCTTACTGGATTGAAAGCTGAATGCGCCCAGATCGCCGATGGATCCTGCTCCTTTGTTGCGCCACATGCCGCCGTGCACGTGCGCGCAATCTTCAACCACTTTCAGATTGTGTTTGTGCGCGACGGGCATGATTGCGTCGAGATCCGCAAAGCGCATGCCCAGGTGCACGGGGAGTATGGCGCGCGTTTTTGGCGTGATCGCCGGCTCGATCGGCTTCGCATGCAAGCAATAGGTGTCCGGGTCGACGTCCACGAAAACAGGAACGGCATTCACCAGCAGCACCGGGCCAACCGTCCCCTCCCAGGTGTAGGCCGGAACCAGCACTTCATCACCCGGCTGAATATCCAGGGCTTTCAACGCCGCCTGGATGGCGACGGTGCCGGTGTTCACGCACTGGGCGTGCTTGGCGGTGTGGAGCTCCGCAAATGTTTTAGCGAACGCCGCGGCGTGCTTACCGGGAAAAGGCTGGCCGCCCCAGTTGCGGTTGGTCAATACGTCTTCGAGAGCGGAACGTTCCGCTTCGGTATAGACGGGCCAAGGGTCGAAGCGCTTTTTCCGGACGGGCTCGCCACCCGTGATCGCAAGTTTTCCCATCGGGCGATGTTCTCCTTCACTCATAATGTGTTCAAGCTGAATTTGATCAGACAGCAGGCGACGTGTCGAGGACGCGGAGACGCATCAGAACATCATACGCCGGGAGCGGTGGAAAAGGACGGTGCCCATTGTGTGAACGAGAGAAGTGCTGAAGAATAACGTTAGTGCGCCTCACGCCCACGGTTCAATCACTACTTTCATTGAATCCTGAGCTATTGCTTTGTGCACCGCCGTCTCTACCTCGCGCAGCGGAAAGCGGTGGCTTACAAATTCTCGCAGCGGGTAATGGCGTATGTAGCGCACCATCTGGCGCATGCTCGGACCGTAAGCCGCTGGCTCTTCGCCGCCCACACCCAGTATCCGTGCGCTCTTCGAACATAGGTGCCGGTGCGGGTTGATGCTGATCTCACCCAGGTCCGAAAAATTGCCGGCTTCCACCAGCAGTCCGCCCAGACGCAGCATGTCGAGAGCCTCGGGAATGGCCTGAGGAACTCCGGCGCATTCAATCACCATGTCGGCACCGCGGCCATGGGTCAGATCGCGAATGGTCTCGAGCCTCTCGGCAACCGTGCTTTTCCCGGCGTCGATGGCATGATCCGCGCCCAGCCGTTTGGCGAAATTCAGCTTGTAATCGGAGAGATCCACGGCGATAATCGTCCCTGCGCCAAGCATGCGAGCCTTCATGAGAAAGCACATGCCAAGAGATCCCACGCCGAGCACCACCACCGTATCGTCGAACAGGAAAGCCTCATTCGGGAATGCCGACATTTGTTTCGCGCGATCGAGCCCCACTGTGACGGTCATCACCTCGGTGAGCACGGCGACCTCGGATGGCGGTCATCTGGCACTCGAACAAGAAAACTCCCGGGGACGATGTAGATGTATTGTGACCACCCTCCAAAAATGTGCGGTGGATCGGCGGCGCTCAAATTATTTCCGTAATCCGTCATGTTCTGGCAGAAGTAATAAGGAAAGTCGTGGGTGCAGTAATAGCACTGACCGCAAAAAACATTCGCGCCGACCACGACGCGGTCACCCACCTTGAGCGGAATACCCTCGAAGTCTTTGTACTTTCCGTCGCCGCCGATCGCCGCGACCGTGCCCACGTTCTCATGTCCCTGGATGATGGGAAACGGAATCTTCTTGCCGTCGCCAGTACCTGAGTACTGTGGTGTATCCCTGGTAGGTGTGCTTGTCAGTGCCGCAGATCCCAGATAAGGCCATCTTCACGAGTACACAGTACCGGTCCCGGCTCGGGCAGCGGATATTCACGCAGTTCGTATTTTCCAGGTTCAACGAGAGTAGCGGCCAGCACGGGCATGCTGCGCTACTTTAGCAGCCGGAGGCCGGGCGCGGCAAACGCTGGCACACTAGCGAACCGGCAGCTTCACCGTGTTGCTCAGGGCATAGTTATCCGGACCTTGTCCGCCGAGCCACCCGGCCTGCATTTTGATGCTGAGATCCACTATGCCCGACGGAACCGTCGGCCCCACCCGCACATTCAGCTGATAGACGCCCACGAACCCGGGTGTCAGTCCCGCATATAAAGTATTGCCAACATCGGTGAATAGCAGCTCGCATTGCGCTTGAACGGGCGTAGGTCCCGTGGCGGGCGTGCCGGCCGGTACTATGGGGTTCACCGGACCAAGACCAGTGGCGTAGATGATGATCACTTCTCCTTTGACGGCGGGATGCGAAGGCGTCACCAGACTGTAGTCCGCCCCATGCTGGATTGCTGGTGCGCCGTCGGCCAGAATGAAAATCCCCGGAGCTACTACCTGCGGCACTGCAAATGTCGACACCCCTTTGTGGCGCACCTCGACAAGCCGCGTTGCGCGAAAACAATCTGATTCAAGCGGCACCTGGAAGTTGATCTGCTGCATGCCCAGTGGGTTTGCCACCGGAATGTCGGCCACCGCCAGAATAGGCGCGGGCTTTCGATCGACGAAAATCGAAACCCCTGCCAATTCATTGGGAAGGGTATTGGTTCCTGCGCTCACGATCCCCGAGACATTCAAGCCATGAACAAAGATACTGGCCAGACCGCCGGGGCGGGGTACGCCGGAGTTGAATGATGCCGCGTTAGTAATGCCATTCGCTGAGAACTGGAGCGGCTCACCTTGCGGCGCAATTTTCACTATGCCGACAGTATTGCCCGGACTGCCGGTTACAAAGGCGCCGGTAAGGTCGATGTCTTTGCCCGTTGCGTAGACGTCTCGCGCCGCGTCCAGAACGACGGCGCTGCTAACGCTGGTAGCCCAGCGCATAGCGGATGGCCGGGTGTTACGCCTGATCCGGGCGATGCTCAAGGCAGGCAGCTATGGGAAAGGGCGGCTCTTTCCGAGCGAGCGCGGGACTCCGCAGGGCGGGGTAATTACTCCCCCTACGCAAAAGGTAACCTGGGGCCGGCGAGGTTCCGGAGGGGCCACCGGAGCTCGGCCGGGGCGTCCCGGCGGTGCCGGATTGAGGTACGGGAATGGAATGGCGTAGCGTGATGGTATCAGTGTCGACGAGAACCTCCTTCAAGAGTCTAAGGATTTGCTGGCGCTCTCGCACATCCAGCGTATCGGCGCGCAGTCGCAGCTTCCCGCAGAATCCGGCCAGGGTTTCGGCAAGCTGCAGGTAGTGGGCTTGGTCCACCGCCGCCATCTCCAAGGATTGTAGTTCGGACTCGATGGCCTGTGCCTGCTTCCGCAGATTCGGCATGCGATGGCGGAGCTGTGGTAACGTCAGCAGACCTTCCTGATAGGCAGTCACCAAGCGTTCGGTGCTCTTCTCCAATCGGGCCTGCTCGCGATGCAACTCTTCCCCACGCCGGCGGAGTGGATCGGCGTTGCGGGCCACCTCTTGACGCCGCTCGATTTCCGCCTACACCAGTGCCGGATCTTCTAGCAATCGGATGATCTCGTTCCAAATGAATTGGTCCAGATAATCCTGTCGGACAGGGCGGTTCGTGCACACCGGCCCTTTGAGCCGACGATACCCATCCGAACCCAAGCAGCGGTAGTAGTGTAGTTGGTGCTTGGAAGTTCGTGTGGAGCACCTGTATAACGCGTAGCCGCACTGTTGACACACCAGCATTCCTTGTAGCAGCGTGGGCCCCATGGTGCGTCGCGGCGCATAATGTTTGTTTTTCACCAACTGTTCTTGTGCCCGTGCGAACAGCTCCTCACTCACCAGAGGCGTAACGGGAACTTCGATCCAATCCTGGCGCGGCCGCTCGTGGTTGGCGCTATCCCGACTCGGCCATCCTTTTCGCTGACGTATCGGTCGCGTGATTCGCTGCCGCGGGCGTAGCTCCGTCTTGCCATAACACGCTTTGCCTTGATACGCCGGATTGCGCAAGATCGCCCACACCGCGTCGATCGTTCCCAGCGTGTCTTGGCCGTACGCGTGGGAATCTGCCGTTGGTTCAGCATCCGCGCAATGGCATTGATACTCAACCCTTGCTGGGTATAAGTCTCGAACACGAGCCGAACCACTTGTGCCTCGGCTTCGATCACCTCGTAATAAGCCGCGGAGGTCTCGGTCTTCCGCACATACCGGTATCCATAGGGAGCACCGGAAAGCACGTTAATCACGCCCTGCCGTGCCTTGTGCCGCTTCCCCCGACGACTGCGCTCGGCGATCTGCGCTCGTTCGTATTCGGCAATCATGCCTTGGAACTGCACCAAGAGTTGGTCTTCTGGAGTGGCTCCCGCGGGCGACTTCAGAAAGATCAACTCCACTCCGCAGCGTGAGAATTCTTCAGCCAGAAGAATTTGATAGGCGTACTTTACTTGCGGCTGAGTCGGTCTGGTGCGTAGACCAGCACCGCCCGGATCTGGCCTTCCGCCGCCAGGTCCCGCAGGGATTCTAAACCCGGTCGCGCCAGAATGGCACCGCTATAGCCTTCGTCTTCGAATACCCATTCCGGCGGCACCATATAGCTGTGTGTCCGCGCGAATTCCTTCAGTGCCTCGGCCTGACTGGCGATCATGTGATTCTCCTTCTGGCGATCGGAAGAGACGCGAGCATAAATGGCTGCCGGTTGGTTCATGCATCATCTCCACATTTTGGCTGGCTGCCCGACGGGTGGGCCGGCGCTGCTCGGGCACCAGTAATTGATAAGCCTGGGCCAGCTTCTCCGGTAACAATCGATCCAGACGATATTCCAACTTGCGTGTGTGTAGCCGAATTGGTTTCGGCTCACCCACGCCCTCGCCCTCGTTGTACCAGAGCTCGCAACGCCCGCGTGACCACCTCGCTCACAGGCAGTTTCCTGGCGCGCGCATAAAGGCGTACGCGTGGAATCAAGCTGCGTGGCAGCTTGACTGTAAACGCGAGCTTGCCTTCGCTTACCGGGATGGGCTGTTTCAGTTGCTGCGCTTGTTGGATGTATCGATGGGCTTGCCGAAGGGAGATCGAACACTCGCGCGCCAACTCGGTGACGGCCTGAGCACGTTCCTGGAACTGCCGCAGCAGCTCGCGAGCACGATTGAGCCGTTGAGTCTTTTGAACATCGCGGGCGCGCGGCATCTGTCATAAAGATAAAACCATATACGGCATCTGTCAATCCGTACTCGATTTCTGCCGAAACGGCAGCCGCCGCTCAAACTCGAAGTTACCTTTTGCGTAAGGGGTGTCGTCAGCCCCATGCTTGCCAACCTCTACATGAACCGTTGGTTGAAGGGCTGGCGGAATACCAAACGGGGAGAGCAATTCCAAGCTCGTGTGGTCTCCTATGCGGACGACTTCGTGATCCTGAGTCGCGGCAAAGCGGCTGAGGCACTGGATTGGACGCGGCAGGTGGTCACGCGGTTGGGACTCACTCTGAATGAGGCGAAGACCAGCCTCAAGCAAGCGCGCCAAGAGAGCTTCCACTTTCTGGGTTATACGTTCGGCCCACACTGCTTCGAAAAGACTGGCCGCTGGTATTTGGGCGCCAGTCCGTCCAAGAAGAGCGTAGCGCGTATCAAGCAGAAGGTGGGAGATCTTCTGGTACCCAACAACGTCAAGGTGTGGTCGGAGGTGCGGGATCGACTCAATCAGATTCTAAGAGGTTGGTCCGCATACTTCAGCTACGGCACTACGTCAGCAGCGTATTGGGCGGTCGACTACTACGTCTATGAAAGCGTAGGCATTACCTCCGGCGACGCCAAAAGTGCACTCGCGTGGCACTACCCGCTTCTCCCGGGATGCGGTCTACGGCCAGTTGGGCGTTGTCCAGCTGCGTCGTATCCGGATGGAGTCTCGTTTGTGAGCCTGACGGTGCAACCAGTCGGAAAGCCGGATGCTCGAAACGGGCCTTTCCGGTTTGATGAGCGGGGGTGAGAAACGGGGCGGCGCTATGCGTCAGCGCTCGCGCCCATCCTCGACTCTACCCATTGAAGTATGGACCGGAGGGGGTTGACGCGGTTATGTGGTGCTGTTTGTGATCGACCAAACCACGCGACGCGTGGAGATCGCCGGAATAGCGACTCAGGCGAATGGATTGTGGATGGCACAGGTGGCTCGCAATCTCAACGACGACGTAGACGGGTTCTTGCTGGGGAAGCGACACATGATCCACGATCGGGATCCACTGTTCACAGCGGAGTTTCTGGGGACTCCGGCGGCTACAGGGGTAAAGAGTGTGACCCTGCCGCCGCGTTCGCCGAATCTGAACGCCTACGCAGAACGGTTCGTCCGGACCATCCAGGAATCCTATTTGGATCGACTGATCTTATTCGGGGAAGGCTCTCTGCGTAAGGCCATTCATGAATTCGTTGCGCATTATCACCTGGAACGGAACCACCAGGGATGGGGGAACCGGTTGATCGTTCCGCGCGAGCCCCAGGTTGAAACGAGCGGGGCCATCCGGCGCCGACAGCGGCTGGGCGGAATGCTGAATTATGATTACCGTCAGGCAGCCTGAGTACATCTGATGCACGGCGATGGATGCGATCAACCGATCAGCGGTCATAGTGATGGCCGCCCAGCCATTTCTGGACTGGTTGCGTCAGGCGGACCCAACCAACGCCGAGTTTGAGCCTGGAGGATCTGAGACGCGAGCCAACGATCTACTTGCTTCCGGAGTACGCTACCGAAGAAGAGGCGCGCGCGGATCTGAAAGAGTTCTGCAGCGAGATCTTTGAAGAACAACTTGATGGCTGGTACTGTGTTCCTTCAGCGGCCGGTCGATCGGGACTTCGACACCTTCATCCGCGGTTTGAGTACCGCTTCCATTCCGTGATAATCGATCTCTGCGATGATCCGGTGATACACGATGAACTCTGAACCCTGCTATGCATCCCTATGGGCTGGGAGTCCGACCCGATCGAATTCTTGGACACTACGGGTTCCCAGGGTGAGCCAGGACAGGTCTCACCAAGTCCATGGCGCTGCGAATGCCATGGTCGCCGCGGTCCAGAAAGCGCAACTGATAAAGGCCCTCGATCACCAATGCCAACAAAGCTGAGGATCAAGAATCCTGGATTTATTCGGACGGCCAGGAACACGAACTCGTCGCGCAGCCGAATGTAGGTGATATCGGCCACCCACAGCTGATCGGTGCTGGTGAGCAGCATGTTCCGCGCCAGGTTCGGATACACCTTGCGTCCATGGTTGGAGTCGGTGGTCACCACGAACTTCCGTTTCCGCACGCACAACAAGTTGTCCTCGCGCAAGAGACGGCGAACGCGTTTGGGATTCACCACCCATCACTGTGCTGATGGAGGTGAAACCCTTCTGATGACACATTCAGCCTCCGCCGATTTGGAAGTCTTTGAATCGCACCGACCGATCCTGGTGGCGCACGCCTATCGTATGTTATGTTGGGCGATCTCAACCGCGCCGAAGATATGGTGCAGGAGGCCTGGTGGGACGGAAGACGCGCAGACAAGAAGTCGCTTCTCCGCGTGCATACCTGCTCACCCTCGTCACTCGCCTGTGCTTGAACGAACTCGATTCTGCCAGAGCTCCTCGCGAGGAGAGCCGCGGCGATCGATTGCCGGAGCCGGTTGATCTTGACGAAGGAGGTTTGAGCCGCGTGGAGATGATCGATCAGATTTCGATGGCGTTCCTTGTTGCGCTGCAGCGCCTCACACCTGCCGAACATGAGGTGTTGCTTCTTCGCGACGTCTTCGACTTTGATTACGCGGAGCCCTGCTGGCTTCGAACCACTCCGGTGTGGCAGCGCTGGTGGTTCCTCCGATAGCCTTCACGTTGGTTTCGCTGGCCGCATTGGCCGCGCATCGTTGGCGGGTCCGGGCGCGTGCTCCATGAATCCACGGCGCCGGGAGCTCCCCGATGGCCAGTGCCGCGGCTTCGTAGAGCGAGCTGGCCGCGCCTCGCCCACTAGAACATAAATTCCGCCCTGGCTTGCTGCACCGTAGGCTTGGCCATGAGGTACCGGTAGGGATTCACCGGGGCTTTGCGCACGCGAACTTCGTAATGCAGGTGGGGGGCCGTAACCCGCCCCGAAGCCCCCACCGCGCCCACCGGCTCGCCTTGCCGGATCTCCTGCCCGGCCATGACGTCGAACTGCGACAGATGCGCGTAATACGTTTCGAAGCCATTGCCGTGATCCACCACCACCAGGCGGCCATATCCGCCATCGCGGTCGGCGAACATCACAATACCATCCGCCGTGGCGAGTACGCGAGTGCCAAGCGGAGATGAAATATCCACACCCGTGTGGTAAGCGCCCTCACCCGAGAACGGATCGGTACGCTGCCCGTAACTGCTCATCAACTGACCGTCCACCGGCCAGATGTCGGGTCGCGTGTGCAGGTGCCATCGGCGAGCGAAGTCGAAACGCGACAGGTTGGAGCCGCGCAGGTATTGGTATTCGGCAACCGTTTCAGTAAAAGTCGGCACCAGCTTGCCCTCGGCGGTGATATCCGCTGGCCCCTCGATCTTTTGCTTGATGCCGTAGGCCACGGAAACTTCGTTGGCCATCATTTCCAGCGATGTCAATTGTTCGTTGGTCTGGTTGACAACTTTCTGCAGATTCTGGTAACGCGTGCGTAATCCATCCGCCTCCCGCCGCAGCGAGTTGTAATTGGCGACCTTCCAGGCCATGCGGGCGTAGCTGGACACGAATCCAAAAATAGAGAAACTACTTACGAGTACGAGAGCGAGAACAATGTAAAGAACCCGGTAAGGAACGTGGATCCGGCGTAGTCTGCCGTGAAGCGAGCGCGCGAGTACAAAAACAAAATATTGTTCCTCCAACTCGCGCCAGGACAGACTGGTTCCAGGAACTTCTATGGTATTGTACCGTCGCCCGCAGGCATCGATGCCGGCTCGTAGCCCGCACCCATAAGTGCTGACTCCGTCTCGGCCTCTTTCCAAAAAGCTCACGCGCAAGCCGGGCGGCAGCTTAATCTGTAAACGAACATGCATAGTCCCGAGCTTCCAAGCAAATGCCAACGAATGCCGTTTCACCGGTGTTGGCACTTGGTTGCGAGTGTAGACCATCCGACTCAAAAGCGTGGGGGAGGATCTTCACCGGCCTTATGGTCAGAAATCTGCTGAACAGCTCGATATTAGTCGAGTCACTTGTGTATAACGTTTGTGCGAGGACAGGTCACCCATCAGGCTCTTCTATCTCTCCAGTTTTTCCTTTCGGCGACTCGATGAAGCGCTGATGAAGAATTCAACATGACGGAGCGGCTGTCCGTAGTCAAAAGCTCCTGAGGTATTCAAATCAGCAGCTTGCGATCGGAGGCCTCGGAGGCCTCAGGCGTGCCGTACAGGTGTTATGGGTGTTACAACGGTTATTTGTGCTTCTTTCAATTACCGCATTCCTGACGGCCATCCGCGTCTTCTTCCGCGGTCGTGTGGATACCTCCCTGGAAGTTCTTGCGCTGCGGGCGCAAGTTGCCGTGGTTCGGCACGATCGCCGCGTTGTCGATGCATGTGTCCGACGCGAGGCTCGTCAGGTGACGCACGCCGACTGAAACCGTTGCCTGGGCCCTGCCTGTATATACCTTGACACGCATATGCTCTGGGGAGTATACCAAGAGAGTGGAATCTGTGTTCGAAATCATTGCGGAGCCGAACCGCCGCGCGATATTGAGCCTCCTGGTTTCGTCACAACAGTCGGTTGGAGAGATCGAGCGTCAGCTTCGTATGCCGCAGCCGGCCGTGTCAAAGCACCTGCGAGTGCTGCGCGCGGCCGGTTTCGTGGAATCCACGGTGGACGCGCAGCGCCGTCTCTACCGGCTGAGACCTGAACCACTTCAGGAGGTCGATACCTGGCTGGCTCCGTTCCGTCGGTTCTGGTCCGCTCATGTAGATGCTCTCGAACGCCACCTCGACCGCATGGATCAATTAACACAGACGAAAAGGGAGACAAGGAGAAGACAGATGAACGATCGCGAGCAGTACGCACCGGGTCCGGCCCGCGCGGCGCAGGTACGCAAGGACGGAGAGAACTGGACGCTCATTCTCGTCAGAGAACTGCGCCACTCGCCGGAAAAAGTCTGGCAGGCGCTTACCGACCCAGCGCATGTGCGCGAATCGCATAGGAGCAACCCAACATCATGAGGATCGTAAGAAGAGTTTTCCTGACGCTTCTTGTCGTCGTGTTGGTTTCTGTAGCAACGTTTACAGTTCTGAGGAAGTTCTTTGGACTCCGCGTGGAAGCCTGGGGCGCGGGTTATAAACCACATTTCTATTTCTTCAAGCCGGAGGAACACTACTCGGTTCTGGAAAAGAATCGAGCGGAGCAAAAGAGCGCATCACCTGCTCCTGCCGCGGTTCCTGATCCTGCTCCGGCTGCCGCTCCTACGGCTGTTCCGGGAGTATCTCCAGCCGGTGATCCTCCACCAGCCAAAGAGAAGACCGCTGGAACAACCGCGCCTCATGCAGGCGCGCCGCCTTACTGGACGAATTTCCGGGGACCAAATCGCGATGGAGTCTACGATGAAACTCCCGTCCTGACGTCCTGCCCGCCGAAGGACCCAAACGGCCCCGGAAGCAACCGATCGGCGGCGGATACGCGTCGTTTGTCGTAGCGCAGGACAAGGCCTACACCATCGAGCAGCGTCGCGACAAGGAAGTGGTCGCGGCTTACGACGTGAATACCGCACGAGAGTTGTGGACGGCGTCGTCGACGGCGTTGCTCTCCGAGGCGATAGGCGGCGACGGTCCGCGCGCAACACCCACGTGGGATGACGGGCGCATTTATGCACTCGGCGCGACTGGCGAGTTTCGTTGTCTCGATGCCGCCACCGGCAAGATTCTGTGGTCGCACGACATTCTCAAGGAAAACAACGCGCGGAACCTGCTATGGGGAATGGCCGGATCCCCACTCGTGGCCGGCAATCTCGTGTTCGTGCTGCCGGGCGGACATGGCGGCAAGTCGGTGGCGGCCTACGACAAGATTACCGGCAAGCCGGTCTGGAGGTCGTATAGCGATCAGGCGGGTTACGCCTCTGCCAAGCTCGCAACGATCGCCGGCGAACCGCAGATCGTCGCGGTGACCGCCGATCATGTGGCGGGATTGAAAGTCGCGGACGGCGCGCTGCGCTGGGAGTATCCCTGGCAAACCTCGCCCGAAGTAAACGCCGCCGAACCCGTCTTCCTCGACGATCATCGCCTGTTTGTATCGTCCGGTTTCGATCATGGCGGCGTGCTTTTGGACGTATCGAAAAGCGGTGGCAGTTTCACGGCGAAGCCGCTTTGGACCACCAAGAAAATGAAGACTCGCTTCAACACGGCGGTCTACTATCAGGGCTTCCTCTACGGGCTCGACGAAGGCATTCTGGCATGCCTCGATGCAGCCACCGGCGAGCAGAAATGGAAGGGCGGGCGTTACGGCTATGGGCAGGTGCTGCTGGCTTCCGGACAGTTGATCATCCTGACCGAGGACGGCGATCTGGTGCTGGTGAAGCCGTCGCCGGAGAAGTTGCAGGAGATCTCGCGCGTCTCGGTGCTGGAGGGCAAGACCTGGAATTATCCGGCCATCGACAACGGACGACTTTTTGTGCGCGACACCACGGAGATGGCCGCATTTCAGATTCAGTAACACCTAACCCGGCGTAGCCGGAACCAAAAAAGGGTATACAAGTCCGATTCTTTTGGAATGGCCACCAAACCCGCATGGATATAGGGCCACACGGCACTATCGAAAAATATCTTGCCAGAAAAAAACATCGATTCCATGATAAAGGGACTAACGGGCCAGCACCCTTCAGCAATCGTTCGACAGCCGCCAAGAGGATGAGGATCAATCCGGCCTGAGCCAATACGCCGGCCCAGGCGATGGCGGAACCGCTGCCTGGGCCCTGCCTGTATATACCGTTACAAGCATATGCTCTGTGGAGTATATCAAGAGAGTGGAATCTGTGTTCGAAATCATTGCGATTGAAAAACCGACGCGCCTGGAGCGATTGTTCGAGCCGTGAAAGACTTAGAACGCGCCACCGTTTCGGCGTTTTCGGTGGCGGAAGAGTTATGCCGACGAGTGAAACCTGGCGCGAAGGAGACCATCGCGAACGATGGGCTGGACCGGCTCTACTGTTGGCGGAAAACCAAGTCCGCCGTCTCAACGGTTACAAGGAGACCGCAATTGGCGAGTGGTGCACTGGCCGACTAAGATTCCTCGGAATAATAGTGAGGGAAAGCGGTTCCAGCTGAACAACCGGGAATTTAGAAAACACCTTCAAGCCATCGCTCAGGGCGACAAGCCGGAAGAGAAGAGCAAACCGCCAGTGCAAGAACCACCGGTAGAGCGGAAGCGACCAGCCCAGAAGGAACCGCCAGCCAAAAAGCCACCGGCCAAATCGAAGCAGTCAACGCAAAAACTCAGGCAAGTGCGGAGGGCGGTGTGATGCCTGCGTGCGACATAGATTAGGCCAACGTTGTTCTCCCCGCCCTCCTCACCTTCGCCCATCGGCGTTTCGTGCTCAAAGCCAGCCGTCTCCCGCCAGCAGGTCGGTGTTGGGCATGTTGGTCATCATAACAAACGCTATCATTCAGCCGTGCCTGAGCATAACAGACGCCAGCGATTGAGTTTGACGATAAAATTCGACTTGAGGGAAAGTCATTAACGTTGTAGCCTAAGTTAGTTAGTACCTATGGTTTCAAATCTTGCTTTTCCCTGGCAGAATATTTTCAGCAGGTGCGGTTTCGCCCTTTGTTTATGCGGCTCCGGAGGCCATTCGAAAAAAATCGGACTTCCCAGTCCTGTACGCCTCAGGGGGCGGATTCTGACTCCTGACTCCTGACTTCCTGGGGCAGCCCTGTTTGGTTCCGGCTACGCCGGGTTAGGTACAGTGCCTGAGTATGAATTTACAATCGTTCATCTCGCGCTTCGTGACACATAAGTCACCATCGGATCGCGCCGACGCTCCTACCACAAGCCCTCGGCCAGACAGACACCGCTACATTCGCTCACCGATCAAGTGCCCGATAAAGATCGGTGTGCAAGACTCCAGCGGTCGGGAGGTCGCACTCGAATGTCAGTGCGTGAATCTGAGCAGCGCCGGGGGAGCGGTTCTATCAGCGGTCCCGATCGTAGTCGGTGCGGTAATTTCCGTTCAGTGCAAGGAACTACAACTGATGGGTCATGCGATTGTGCGCCACTGCACCAAGCGGAAATCCAAATTCCTGATCGGAATGGAATTTCGAGGATCGCTCACGAGAACGTTTTAGGAGACCGTCACCCAACTACTGCGCGGTGCCTTTCCACGTGGCGCGATCATCAGGGCCAATAGTGCGCTCGCTCCGCTAGCGGGAGTTTACTCGGAAGCAGGTAAAGACAAGTAGAAGTAGTTTAGTTTATTTCGTGAAGTT
>QHXW01000361.1 GCA_003223115.1 Acidobacteriota bacterium | reverse complement strand
GCGCTCCGGGATGCGCTGGACCGAGCCGATGGCTGAGGCGATCGTCAAACTCAGAGCCATCTACCTCTCCGGAGACTTTGATAGCTACTGGGAATTCCACATCGAGCAGGATCAACAGCGGCTATATCCGGCCGACTGGACCGTCGTTCCAAAGTAGCCGCACCCTTTTGAATTCTGATTAATTCATTGCGAGCGATGTCGCTATATCGTTGATTGCTGGTAAAAATGCGTTTTAACTACGTGCCTATGCTGGTTTATGCGGGGGTAAACGTATCCCGACAGCCTGTAAAGACACCGATGGATGCATCGAAATCCGACCGCACGACCGTCGCAGGCAAGAATATTATTCGCATCGAGTTCGACGGGTCCATGCATAGCCGGGTGGTGGCCTCCCTAGCAGGCCGGGAACGGGTTATGGGCGATTTAACTCCTTCTGAAATCATTCGCATCTCCGGAAACGACATCACTGATTTCTCCCTGCAAAGACGGAGGAGCGAGCCTGTGCGAGACCGCCTCGGGTCAGGCACCCGAACGGTAATTACCGGAACAGCATCGTCGCTGAGGAAGACTGTGGCCGTTATCGTATATGACCGGTTTCCCCGGATGGCATTCTTTGATGTGGAATACACCAACACAGGAATGTCCGATCTGCCGGTGAACGGTTGGACAAATCAGCACTACTCCATCAGCGCCTCCACCTCGGCTGCTCAGCGCGCGTTCTGGTCGTACCAGAGCGGTTGCTACGAGAAGCGGCCGGACTGGGTGCTGCCGTTAAAGCCAGGTTTTCATTAGCAGAATTTTCTGGGCATGAACGCGCGCCCGACTATGGCGGGGGAACGCCCGTGGTTGACGTGTGGTGTCGGGACGTGGGAATCGCCGTGGGCCAACTGGAGATGGCCCCGAAGCTGGTCTCGCTGCCGGTGACGACGCAAAGGTCAGGACCGGGCGTCAGTAGCGGTGGAGTTCAAACAAGATCGCGTGCTCAAGCCGGGGTCCACGTTGAAGACTTTTCGCACGTTTGCCGCCGTCCACCACGGCGATTACTTTCAAACGTTGCGGGACTACCGCCATGTGATGGTCGCACAAGGAATACGATTCGACGCCGCGCCCGAGAGCGCTTTCGGTCCTAGCTGGTGTGCCTGGGGGTACGGTCGAAAAATCAAGCCCAGCCAGATTTACAACGCCTTGCCCCATCGTGAAGAAACTCGGCTTCACGTGGGTAACGCTCGACGACGGCTGGCAGACCGCGCAGGGCGACTGGTTCCTGCAGCCGCAGAAGTTCCCGAATGGCGATGCGGACATGCGGGTACTGGTGGACAAGATTCACGCCGAGGGTTTCAAGGCCCAGTTGTGGTGGGCCGCCGCTGGCTGCGGATCCGGGTACGGAGTTGGTCAAGAAGCATCCGGGTTGGCTGCAGCTGAACGCGGATGGCAGCAAGCAGAAGATTTCCTATTGGAATTCCTGGTATCTTTGCCCGGCCGATCTCGCCGTCATCGAATACCACAAAGCGATCGTGGTGAAAGCCCTCAAGGACTGGGGTTTCGACGGCTCAAACTCGACGGCCAGCACATGAACGGTGCGCCGCCCTGCTACAACCCGGCGCACAAACACGCCCGGCCGGAGGAATCCGTCGAAGGAATGCCTAAATTTTTTCAAGCCCTCTATGACACCGCGCGGCAGGCGAAGCCGGATGCCCTCATCGAGTTCTGCCCGTGCGGCACGGCCTATTCCTTTTTCACTCTGCCGTTTCTGAACATGTCGGTGGCGTCAGATCCTGAGTCAGCCTGGCAGGTGCGCACCAAAGGCAAGACGCTCAAGGCTCTCCAAGGCGATTCGGTGGCTTAACTTCGGCGACCATGTGGATATGACCAAGGATGATTTCGCATCAACTGTAGGGGTTGGTGGAGTGGTGGGCACCAACTTTACGTGGCCGGAGGGCTCCGCGGAGAGGAAGCGAAACGATCTTACGCCCGCGCGCGAGCAGAAGTTCGAAAAGTGGATCAGCATCTACGATACGAGGAGAAAATGCTGTCCCGCGGGGAATATCTAGCTAGGCGGGTTGTATGACATCGGTTTTGACCGGCCGGAGGCTCATGCGATTCGCAAAGATGGCAGCATGTATTATGCCTTCTACGTGCCGCAATGGAACGGCAAAGTCACGTTGCGCGGCCTCTCCGAACGCGCTTACCGCGTCACCGACTACGTGGATGGTAAGGATCTGGGAACAGTTCGCGGGCCCGTCGCGACGTTGGAAGTCAAATTCGACAAGCACCTGTTGCTCGAAGCGAAACCCCAGTAGCACTCCATGAACAGACGATCGCGATTCAGGATAGAAACTTCTTCATCGTACTTACATACATAACGACGGCAAATTTCTTTCATGTCCTCACCCGAGCCGTCCTGCTCGAGCGAGAGGAAGCCTGTGAACCCGACGGCCTTAACCGCGTCGGCGATCGCTTTAAAATCCATCACATCACGTCTTTTCCGATTGGTACGTACTCCCGCATGCATGGGTCGATGTCACGCACGTGCAGATTCATCAGATGGCTGTTGAGCTTGTGAATCGCAATAGGCGGATATTCGCGCTGATTCATGGCCCAACCACAATCCAGATTGCAGCCAAGCGCAGGATCACGAATGCCGTCCCACAGGCCAGGAAACTATCGGTTGCAGGCACCATGGTATGGGTGTGGTTCTCGATCGAGAACTTTAAGCCCTGCGCCTTCGCACTCTCCAGACACAACTTTATGGGTTGACTGTACGCGTCCCAAAGCCCTTCAAAATCGTAACCCGGGGCGATGTCGATGTGGAACTTTTCGCCGGGTTTGGGATCGCTCATAAAATACCGCGGAAGGTATCGAGTGGACGGTGCGCTGAGCTCGCGCGCCCACGGCGCGACAATGTTGACCATCGGCGCACCGAGTTTCTTTGCTATGCGGCAACCGCGCTCGAAATACTCAACACTGTGCTTTCGTTCTTCCGTGTTTCTGCTCGCCAGCCCTTCTACTACGCGTTGAAAAAATGGGAATTGGCTCAGCACCAGATGATTCCGCTCCAACTGGGCGTTAATCAGGTCGATCGTGCGGTCTGTCCAATACCGGTCAACATCCTCGCGCGAATTCGCGATCAGTTCGATGCCCTCGAAACCCAGGCTTCCAATGATGTCTATTGCCTCCTCCGGATGCGCACCGGGAGCCAGGCTGTGGAAATTCCAGCTTACGGATCCGACTTCGTGTGGCTGCGCAGGGCGGGGAATTCGGTTGCGCTGACCGGAGGCATTGTGTACCGCGGCCGTCCGCTTTCGGCGTACCTGGCAACAACTGAAGCGCGCCTCCGCGACCAATCGCGCTGAGACACTGCGGGCTATCGGCGCATTTGGCCAGGACGCCGGGCCGGCAGTCAAATGGTGCGCGCGCTGGCCGCGGATGCCATTGGAAGCATCGGACCAGCAGCCAGAGCGGCCGTACAGCCTCTGATCGTGCGGCTCTTGGCTACGGCGAGCAAGTTTACGTTTTGCGCAGCGTCGCCTCCGCCTTGGGAAACATCGTCCCGGACGCCGCCGGCGCTCTGCCAGACCTGCGACAGGCGGAAAATGCATCGCGTAACCTATACGGCTCAGGAAGCCAATCTGAAGATCAAAAAGGAACCGGTGCCGACCTGGTTCTGAGTGCGGTATGGCTTGGGAGGAAACGTTATCTACTTCCGGAACCGAAACATGATGCTACTGCAAATGAATTTCAGTCAGGCCGGGTGATGCCTTTCAGCTTGTCGGTCTTCCTCAGATCTTGAAAGATGCTAAGTTCCGTTTCCGCTGTCTTGAGGTCTCTCCGTTTCCTGTAGATTCTGCCCAGCGCGTAATGCGGCTCAGGGTAGGTCGGATCCAACCTGGCTGCCTGCTCGAGTTCTGCGATAGCTTCCTCGTATCGTTCTTTCTTTTCAAGCAATTGTCCCAGGCGCAAGTGGGCCACTGGAAAGCGCGGGTCGATACTGATGGAGTCGCGTAGATGCGCTTCGGCTTCGTCCAGCCGATTTAGCCGGAGCAGGAGAGTGCCGAGGTTCATGGAGGGCCAGGGCCAGTGCAATCCTTGTTGCTGATTGAGTCGAATGGCCTCTTTGTATGCCAAGATGGCCTCTTCGATCTGGTTGAGGCCTGTATAGCACAGCCCAAGCTGGTCGTACGCTTTCATGAAAGCAGGGTCGAGTCGAACGGCCTTCTCGGCGTACCCGAAGGCCAGTTGCAGGTCCGTCTTTCGATAGGCCATGCGCGACAGCCAGTACGGGTACACGGCATTCGACGGGTTTGATTGCGCGAGTTTTTCGAGTTCCGGGATGGCCAGATTCTTCCGGCTAATGGCGATATACGAGAGGGCCAGGAGAAACCGGCTGCGTTCATCGAGCGGTCCGAGCAGTTCCGCCTTTTTGAGGACCAGCGCAGAGTTCAGCTGCTTTCCGTCGAGAAACAGAACATTCGCAAGAACCAGCAAAAGCGGCTGCGACTTGGGGTTCTTGGCTGCCTCTTCCGCAAGGAGGTTCTCCGCCGCTGTGTAATTGCGTTTTCCGATCGCTTCCACGAGAGTCGATCGCGTCGTAGCGTCCAGTGGAAGGGTCTTCACGGTGGTTGCGGGCGGGGAGACCGGCGATAATTCCTGCACTTCCTGTCCCGGCCCTACGGCGGCGACCATTACCATTAGCGTCGTCGCGCGTACTCCGGCTTTAAACGGGATGCTCAGCATGCGAAGTGGTCTCAAACAAATCTAACGACCGCCCGCACTTGGGTCAATCGCCATCGAGGCGATATAATGCGCCTGCGATCTTCATATCAGTGACCTCTGGGCCTTCTATGCACCATCGATGTATTCGCTGTCTCGGCATTATTCTGTGCTTGCTATTTATGCCGGCAGGCGCACGGCCTGCGCCGGCCGACGCCTCCGCCGACGAAGAGCAACTGGTTCGGATTCAGCAGTCAATCCAGTCGGGTGACTTGCGCGGGGCCCGCAGCGAATTGAAGCAAGCGCTTACGCGGCTCCCGGGAGAACCGCGGATCTACAACCTCCTGGGCGCTATCGACGCGCAGGAGAAGCATTTTGCCGCCGCGGAAACGAATTTCCGGCGGGCCATTCAACTCGCCCCGAGGTTTACCGGCGCCTATCTGAATTTAGGGCGATTGTATCAGGAACATGCGAACCAACAATGGGTAGTGGAGAAAGCCCTGGACGTCTACCGGAAGCTGCTTGAGTTTGAGCCCGATCACGTCGAAGCGAACTACCAGGCGGCGTGGCTGCTCTACCAACTCGGAAAGTTCGGCCCATCGCTCGAGCATCTGGAGCGGCTACCGGCGGAGGCGCAGCAGCGTGCCCCTGTGTTGGCGCTGCGCGGTGTGGATAACGCGGCCCTCGGGAGACGCGCGCTGGCCGAAGCGGCCCTAAAACAACTGTCAGCCGCCGGCGATCTGACGGAGGCGGATATCCTCCCCATCCTACCGGCGCTCCACGAGCATCAAGCCGGCGATCTCGCCACCCGGATGCTGGAGACACTGGCCCAGCGCGGGCTCAGTTCCAACATGGGCCTCCAGGCTCTGGCCGGGCTCCTGGAAAAGCAGGGCCGGTTCAAGGAGGCTCGCGAATCTCTGGAGAAAGACCTGCGAATCGAGCCCCCCTCCGTTCCTGTACTGACCCGGCTCGCAAAACTCGCCTATCGGACTGGAGATCTCGAAGGAGCGGTCGGTTACCTCGCACACGCCCGCGACCTGGAACCCGGAAACGCCGCCATTCATTTCTTCTTCGGAATGGTCTGCATCGAACTGAAACTGCCGCCGGAAGCTAAGCAGTCACTCAAAGAAGCAGTCCGTCTGAATCCCGATAACCCCTACTACCATTACGCGCTCGGCGCAGTGCTACTACAGGAGAAGAACTCCGACGAAGCGATCCCTCATTTCAGGAAATATCGGGACTCTCACCCGGCCGATCCGCGTGCAAATTTCGCTCTGGGCGTGGCGTATTTCGATGCCTATCAGCTCGACGCCGCGCGCAAGGAATTGGAGGCCGTGGCCTCCCGGCCAGAGACGCGCGTAGGCGCCAACCTATACCTCGGACGGCTGGCCGTTCGCGAGGACAACCTGACGGAAGCCGCAGATCGCTTGCGTAAGGCCATCGCATCCGACCCTTCGTCCCCGGAGCCATACGCCGAACTCGCCCTGGTCCACATTCGTCATAAAGAATTCGCTCTCGCAGAAAGCAATTTGACGCGAGCCCTTCAGATTGCGCCCGAGCATTACCGAACAAACCTAAACCTGCTGATGCTTTATCAGAAGACCAACGATCCGCGGGCCGAACAACAGGCGCGCCAGGTCGAGCAACTGCAGAAGGCCGGCGAAGAAAGGGAGCGACTGCTCCTGCACAGCCTGGAGATTCGACCGTATTGAACGTTCCGTTCCGAACGACTGAATTGCGCGGCAGTTGCCTCGTCAAGGGCGGAACGAACCTCTTGAAAATGGACTGGTTACCCTAAAAACGGCGGTTAGTTAGCCCATAGCTTCAGCCAGCCGCCGAGTGCTTCCGAGAACCTTGCCGCCAAGAAAATTCTGAAAAGCAGCGCTGAGAATCAGCCGCTACCGCTCGGCTTGAGTCAACTGCTCCGCAGTCGCTTTGATTCGCTTAAGAAACCCACTCACCTTCGTCAAGGCTGCCGCGATCAGCCCCGCCTTCGAATGCATGCTGGTGGTCTCCACCGTGGTTTGATTGCCGTGCCGGGTCCGCCGAGCTATGCCGTACAACGCCAACGGGCGCGAGGTCACCGCTTCCACATGCTTGTCCGGGATTCCCAAGCGCATGAAGATCGTCCACCAGTTGTAGACCAAGGCTGTGATGCGCGCCATGATCTGGCATCGCTTCCGGTCGTGCGTGGTAAATCCGGACCACGCCCATTGGTTCTTCAACTCGTCGAAATTGTTTTCCGCAT
>QHXW01000358.1 GCA_003223115.1 Acidobacteriota bacterium | reverse complement strand
GGCAATTCAGGCGTGGTACGCCGAGATGGAGAACTCTGAGCGAGCCGAGGCTATCGTGGCAGGTCAGTCGAGAGCACGCGCCGAGGGTAAGCCAATCGGTAGGCCCAAGGCTGTGTTCGACCGCGCTGAGGTCATCAAACTCCGGCAAGACGGCCGGAGCTGGGGACGGATCGCCGCCACCTTGGGCGTCAGCACCGGGACGGTGCGACGGGCATATCAAACCCGGACCGGCGCTCCGGAGCCTTGCCAAAACTATCCACTGTGAACTCTATGGGCGAATCCAGAAGCAAAGCGGTTGACCGACAGACTGCCACCCTGCCAGAAGCAGTAAGTTTCGGCAAGCCTGAGACGGAACACCACGATCACCGGCTTGCCGCCCAGGAGGCCGGAAAAGCCGGATCTAGATCGGGTGGCGCATCCAGAATGAAGCGCGGCAGCACGAAGCGGCAGGGATCTCGCATGATCGCCCTTGATACACGCGCCAAGCAGTTCGCAGAGGATCTGAAGAAAAACTTTTCTGCCTGGATCAAGCGCAGCCCGCGAGCCTTCAAGAAGCGTGTGCTGTCGCGGGTGGCGTCTCAACTGCCGCCTTACCCTCGCCCTGCCGGGCGGCGGCGGTCAGAGCACATCACGATGGCGGTGAGCCTCTACCGTCAGCAGCAGCGTGAAATCCGCCAAAAGAAGCGGGCCAAAGTGAACTGGATGCTCATCGCCAAAGAGTGCATCCCCAACTGCGGCACGATGTCTCACTACCGCCGCCGCCTAAGACTGGACAACCTCCGCAACGCCGTACATGCGCGGCTAAAGCGCGAGGGAGACGAGACACCTCACGCTCGCGCCGGTCATGCCGCCCCTGTGGATCTGCCGTAATCACCTCGGCTAACCACCCTGGTACACAAACTCACCTCATGCTTTCATCGCGTCAAAATATCGCCGCGTCTGGTTTGTCGGCGGAAACCTGGAGCAGACTAGAGGCGATGAAGGCGATGACAAGCCCGCCTTCTCGCTAATCCACACTCACGCAGGAGGTTTAGAACTGACATGGCACGACGAACTGAAAAATCGGAACTTGACCAGGCCCTGGAAGATATCGCCGATGCGAAATCCACCCTGGAAGAGGCTTATACTCCAGAGTCCAGCCGCGAAGACCTAGCCGCGGCGGTTGGCAGCGCCCTTGAGACCCTCGAAGCGTATGAGGCCGCTGAGGAGGAAGAGGAAGACGATTTCAACGGGCAGGACTAACTCCATCTCCCGCGAGTTGCGGGCAGCGGTCCGCAAGCCAGCCCGTCATCTACCCCTGAATCGGGCGTACTGCGCGAATCGCTGCCCGCCTTCAATTCTACTGAACCGCGACGAGTTTCAAGCCTTGAAGCTTTTTCAGTGTGACCGGACTGTCTGCCGCACTGGCCCAAATGACCTCGCGGTCGGAGCGAAGCCGTCCATCTTATTCGCTGTGAAAGCGCCGCAAATCTGCGGGTATCCGGTTTCAAGGCTTGAAACAGGCGGCAGGCATCTAAGGCCACTAAGGATGTTGATACCAGCGAACGTGCATCAGTCCAAGGCCAAAGTCCGAAAACACTAACGCATCGCCGTCCGCCCCCTCCAGCCAGCCGTTTGGAGCGCCTTCCACCAGCTGCCAAGTGGAGGGTTGATACCAGCGAACGTGCATCAGTCCAAGGCCAAAGTCCGAAAACACCAACGTATCGCCGTCCGCCCCCTCCAGCCAGCCGTTTGGAGCGCCTTCCACCAGCTGCCAAGTGGAGGAATCTCGGCTCAGCGTGTGAATCCGGTAAGTCTCTGCTTCCGGGTCGAAGTGCTGGACGAAGACGTGGCCGTCAGTTGTGAGGGCCATTCTTGTATTCCTGTAGAACGGATCGAGCGGCCATCGGCCCAACAGGTTTCCATTCAGGTCCAGCTCTACCCACTCGGTTGCGTTCTTGGCGGAGTAGACCCAAAGTCCGACCCGGTCGTGGGCGACAGCAATACTGCGCGATCTTTGCCAACCCCCCATTTCTGGTTCCAATCCCGGTGGAAACAAAGACCGAGGAAGGTATGCTCCCGTCTCCCTCCCATCCGGGCGATACCTCCGCACAGCCATATAGTCGTGGTCCGGCCGCTCGGATTCAGCCGCATCGAGCTGAACCCCAAGACTCCAGAGTGAATGATCTTCGGCGAACGAAACGTGGGCGGGAATATACCTGCCGGTCTGGATGGTTTTCGTCAACGCGCCGGACCTGTCGCGCAAATCAAAACCGCCGCCCTGTTCTGATTTCCAGGCAACCGCTATGGTGCCATCTGTGTCAATCGCTACGCTTTCCACGGTTCCAATTTCTGTTTGGAAATTGAAGGCCAGATGGCCGTCAGGCGCATAGATTGTTAGCTGGTTGGCAGGTCCGGCGAGACCAATCCAATAGAAATACCCTCTGTAAAAGGCGGGAACGAGCTGGTGGTCGGCCCGCGTTGCCTCCGACGTTACCTCACGAACCAAATCATTCGCAGCTACCCCGCACAGGCTGAAAACCACCAGAAGTGCGATCAGTCTGAACATCGGGTCTCCTTCGAGATATTCTTATCAAGATTTGACGGCACGCCGTGCCAATCCGTGGAGTATTGGCTGGAAAGCAACATCGCCAGTCGTTGAAGTCCGATATACCCGAGGGTCAGGTCCGCGCACCCCACTCGCCACGTGATTCGCGCCGCCTCACGAGTTTCAGCACACATCGAACCGGCGCTGTTTCACGTCATGAAACTTCCGGCGGAGCTGCGGCCTGCCGCCGGTCACGTCGGCGAAAGACTTGAAACACGTGCCCGGCCTGCCGGAATTTCCCTGAGGTTTTTGGCAGGGGCTGGCGTACAAGACGGAGGCTGATCGGATCGAGCGATGCAGAAATCGTCGCGTAGATCGAGGCGATGCTGGCCAAGAGTCCGAAACGGTAGAAGAAGAGTTCCGGTTGAGAACAACGATGTGACGCATGAGCCCAGCGTGAATGGTTTCAAGGCTTGAAACCTTAAACCGACCGGAGGTATTTGAGCTAAAATTCACGAAGGAGGCGAACCATGATCCAGCGTGTGTGGGGTGGGGTTGGATTGCTTCTGTTTGCGCTGATTGTCTTCGCCGCGCAGGATGTGGTCAGCGCCGTCGAAGGCACGGTGAACAGGATCGATGCCCGCACCAAGACCTTCGCCGTGAAGACGGCGGACGGTGCCGAGCACACTTTCCACTTCGCGGGCCGAACCGCTGTTCACGGCACCAAGGCGGCGGTCAAGGGATCGAAAGACGCCTTCCACGGACTGAAGGAGGGCAGCGAGGTCGCGGTGCATTACACGGCCCAGGCAGGTCGGGAAACAGCCGAGGAGGTGGACCAGATTGGCAAGGACGGCATGAAAATGGCAGAAGGCACGGTCTGGCATATCGACCGGGCCGCGAAAACCATCGCCGTGAAAACGGCGGAGGGCGCTGAGGAAACCTATCGCCTGGCGGAACACGCCGCCAAGGATACGGGCAAGGACATCGGCGAGGGAGCCGAAAAGTCTGGGAAGGTGACCGTCTATTACACCGAGGAAGCAGGTCGCAAGGTAGCTCGCTTCTTCAAAAAGACCTTTTAGGCTATACCCCGCTGGCCGTCAGCAAATAGATGCATTTTGCGTAGCGGGCTGCTTTGATTTCATCAAGATTGACCAGACGTTGCGTGTGACGCCCGCCAGGGGGGGTGTTTTCAATGGATGAAACAATCGGCCTAAAACCGTCCGTCGTGATCTGGAAATTCTGCGTAGCCCGACTCTCCGAACGGTCGCGAAATTGGCTAACGTGCTGAAGTTGTCGTCGCCTGAGATGGTAGCGCGGATGCCGGCGATGCTGGCCAAGGCTCCCAAACCGCATAAGAAGAGTTCCAGTTGAACTCAGAAACCGTCATTGCCCCCAGTTTCGCCACGAAACTTTGCTGAAATCCGCAGCGGCGAGCGTCGCGGGGAGGCTCGCTCAATCTCCTCTGCGGGCATGTGGAACAATCTTCCTGCCGCCCCCAGCCACCACGTGCATGCCGTCTTCAAGCCCGTGGCACCTCGGTTCAAAGTCTAGCCAGTTTTCTTCTTCGCCCACCTACCAGCTGCTCCCGCTTAGCCGGTAACCGCGTCCGGCGGTAGTGCGCTAAAAGCATCGAGCGACTGGCGCAAGATTTCGGCCAGTTCATGCGCAAAGTGATACAGACTTGGCGCGTTGCTCTGCTCAAGCTGTTGCGCGGCTAGTGGAGTCTTGTCAATAAAATTGAAGAGAACCATGTCGCTGCCCTTCTTTGTGATCCCAACCGGGCCCGCCAAGGCATACCCAAGGTGGTGCGCTGGGTGTTTCAACTTAAATATTTTCTGTGCTGACTCACTCACAGCACGATTGGATTCGGAATCACGTTTTAGGCCATCGGCGGCAATAGCAAACCCTTCGTGAGTATAGACCAGAGCGATAGCCGCGGACATATCAACTACTAACGGCCGCAGGCACAATTCTCCATCATAATATCCTGCCGATTGCATCGCCGTGATAAACTTTGTGCCGGTCATGTTCTGTGCTCGGTGTGGCCAGCAGATCGGGGACTATTCGCAGTTCTGCCAATTCTGCGGGAATGCGATAGCCCGCCCAGGCCCCACGGTCCCGATGCCTATGGTCCCAGCCACGGTAACTGTGTCGAACCCACGGCGCGGAAAGAATTTGCAGATTGTCGGCGTTCTGCTGATTCTTCTAGGGCTAACCACCTGCGCCATCGGCATGCGTTCGGGCAGTCGCGGCGAGCCTTCGGATAATTTCGGACATTTTCTGATTGGTCTCCTATCCTTCTTCGCAGGCGCCACGCTTTGGATTATTGGCCGGTTGATCCATTGGTATCACGCTGAATAGAGAGTCCGAGTGAATCGGCAAGTTGAGAATCCAGGTTTCGTGATCGCTCCACAAGTGACGAAATCTCATCATCGCTCAGCCTGTAGAACTTCTTATTCTGCTGCGATCTACACAACACGATTTCTAACCCTCCGACTCCCGGCTCCCGGCGGGTTCAGCTTGACCTGCCATGAGCACGGTATGCGCAGCCAAGAGCGTCAAGTCTGCGGCTTCGGCTATCCGCGCACATTTGCAGTACATGGCAGGAAAGAATATCGCAGAATTGCACTGATCTCCTGCAATGTCGTATCCCTCTGTCAACTGGGTAGCGTTGTATCCGATCTCCAGCGCTATCACCGCCCCCAAGCATTCGGCTTTTGGAAGGATCAACCATGATTTAGCGCACTACCGTCCGGCAGGTCGAACCGAAACAAATCTGATACAATTGTTTTGGCAGCATTCTATGCGTTACGAACATCAAAAGCGACTTCGGTCTGAACTGAACGCCCGCATCCCGCGAGGTCTGAGGGGGAGCCGACAAAATCAGTTCCGGTCTTGCTTCTGGTTCTTCCGCTCGCAAGGGAATTGCTTCGATAACAGTATCGAGCAGGCACTTCGGTATATGAGAGCAACAGATTCGGGCTTTTCTCCCCAAGTCATACCGCCTGCTCGGTAGGCTTCCGCTCGCCTGTACGCCGAGGAAATCCACCGGGTCGGTAGCGGCGGATACGCTGGATCGGCATTTGCAAAATGCCACAAGTGCTCCGCATCAGTTCCAGAAAGCGATTCGATTGGCTCATAGATCACCTTGCGACGGAAGCACATCGCGCAAGCGATCATTGGTATCTCTGGAGCGGCTTAGATGCTGCGATTGATGACTACGGCAAAGAGATAAACCAGACGCCGCAATTCTGGCGGTTGACCTTCCGCGCGTACCAAGATTCCGTGGTTCTTCGTCTGGGGCGTTTGTTCGATCCGACCAAAGGGGCGTTGAGTCTCGGCAACTTTCTCCAAACGGTCCACCATTGCGCTAAAAATCGTGCCCTCGATTCCTTGGGACTCGACGTGCCGGGGCTCGACACGGCTGTGATCCAAGAGGAACTCAAGAGCGTGTCGGTAACTGACCCATTAGTTTCACGCTTGATCAAAGTTCGCAATCAGTACCTTGCCCACCGAGAGGCTCGCCTTGTGAGTCGCGGTTCGTTTTTCTCTTTACCTAAACTGCGACGAGAGGATATCGAGACGCTTCTCAAGAGAGCATCTGAGATTGGGGACAAATACTGCCAGCTTTATGGAAGACCAATCGTGCTACCCGGATTCGTCGGGGCAGATGACTACAAGCACATGCTCCTCCTGTTGAAGTTGGGGTTGCAGTCCATCAAAGCAAAGCAGGCTGAGGAGACTACACGGATAATTAGTCCGGGCTGATCCGTTATCCCCCCAATTCGCAATCGGCGACGGCGCGCTTCACTCTACCCCCGTACTCGTAAAAATTCCGTCAAAAATCTCTTCAAACTCTGATCGAAGAATCAACCGTTTGCGGAAGATCCTTCAAAAGTTCGTCAAATCCCGCTAAACTGTGGCCGGAGGTGCAACTCCATGCCCGAAGTTTGCTATCGCACTGGCCAAGCGGCGAAGCTGCTAGGCCGATCCTCGTATGAGATCCGCCGCTTGGCGGAAAGCGGACTCATCGGCGCGGAGTACAGCGGAAAACAATGGCGCATTCCGGCGGCCGAGGTGGAAAGGCTGCGGAAGGATGGCGTCCCGGAGATACCTTCATCTGGAATGATCGGCGGCAATGGTGCTGCCCGGCCCGCATCCAACAAGTCCGTTGCGAATGGCCTGCTGGCCCCGCCGTCTGAAGACCTGATCGATTCCACTGAGGATCTGATCGCCACCGAAAACCTGCTGAAGAAGCGGAGGCTGGAGCGCGAACTCGAAGAGACCGAGGACTGGTTTCGAGACCGCGAAGCCTCGGACGCCGAGCGCATCGCTGAGCAAGAGGACGCGGCGCAGGCACGCATAGATGCGAGACAAGCCGAGCGGGAGAAAATGAAGCGGGAAGCAAAATGGATGCGGTATGCGCTGAACTCCGTGCCCTACGAAGCACGCGGCGAGATGGATTTGGCGATCCACAATCAAGTCCGCGCCGCGCTGGGGGCGCTCCATCTTGACGAACCAGATTCCACCGTGCGGCGCAGAGCGGGCAATTGAGGAAGCCCGCGACACTCTGCCGAGCCGGATGCAGGGTTATTCCTGGGAACCGAGTCGATGGGACATCGAGGCGCGTAGAGCCGCGGCAAAAGCTATCGAGAGCGCCAGACCGGGGGCGTCCTTCGAGGAACTGAAGGCCATGGCTGCCGCGGCGCTTCGGCCCCTTGTCGCGGAGTTCGAGCACCAGCAGCGATGCGCCAGGATCATCAATGGCACTTCGTTATCAGGCGCGACGAGCGATGAACAGGATGAGGCGAAGCAGGCCGTTGCCGATGCACTGGCACCGTTGACCATCGGCACATCGGAGAAGGAGATGGAGTCCGCCAGGGATGCGGCTTTGGGGCCATTCCGACAGCGCATCTTACAGCGTGAGGCCGACGCACACCGGGCGCACCTGCGACGGCTGGATCAGGCGATGCGTGAAAACATCATCGCCTGGGCGTCAATTCCTTGGGGCCTTCCCCCCGAAGACAAGCAGAGGACCGTCGCCGCCGCGCAGAAAGCGATTGATGGTTTGCCCGAGGGCACTGAACGGCGAGAACTGGAAGGAGGAGCAGGCCAGCAGAAAGTCTGCCGCCGAGTCCCGCCTCCGCCGCGTGGGTCTCTCAGAGGTGCTGGGCGGCAGCTCGAACCCGATCTTCCGTTACCTCAGTGAGTTGGAACGCCGGGATGAGATTGAATTTCGCGACTTCAACGATCTCTGGGACACGAGCAAAAAAGTGCAGCAGAAGATCGGACCCATCCTGCTCGGCGAGATCCTCCACAATCCGAAGATGACCGACGAACAGATCACGGACCAGATAGAAAAACTTGTTGACGAGCATCTCCCTGAGTTTCTCGAAGTGTGAGGAGGGTCGGATGGACCTGAGCAAGCTAGTCGCGGCAGTTCTTTTATTCGCCGGTGGTGCCCTAGTGGAAACTGGCGTGGCGCAGACGGCTAGCCTGGCTAGCCCTGGCCCCGGCGTGTTCATCGTGACCAGCGACGCTTCGGCTCCGGTGCTCTCGACAAGGTCGATCCCGAGTACACTGAAGCGGCCTACCAGGCCAAGTATTCCGGCGCGGTAGTGCTCCGGTCGGTGATAGATCCTACCGGCACGGTGCGGGACATCCGCGTAGTGCACAGCCTCGGCCTCGATGAGAAAGCCATTGAAGCCGTCAAGAAGTGGAAGTTCCGGCCCGGCTACCGGAATGGCAAACCCGTCGCGGCGCAGGCGACCATCCAAGTGAGTTTTAGCCTGAACTTTCGCCTGGGCCGAACTAAACGAAGACCGACGAAGCCGACCGAAAACGAGAAGCCCGAGGAGACCACCGCCCCGGTAACCCTATCGGCGGACCAGGAGGTCCAAAGAAACGATGCAGCGACCACACGGGAACCCATTACAGCGATTGAAAAACCGGAGGAAACCGAAAGGGCTGAGAAGCCCAACGAAACCGAAAGCCCTCAGAGATTTAGGAACCTTTTGATTCAAGTAGTCAGGATGCCTCCTCCAGAGAAGGCTTACGGTTTCGGGACGTTGTCTCAGGTACTTTTTGGCGAAGTTCTCCCGCCTCAGCCGGGGCATTACTTCGTTGCGGTCAGGGCGAGAGTCAGAAACGTGAATGAGAAATTCTGCCAGAATCGCCCGGCGACGATCTCGGAACTCCTTCCAGGTGAAAACACTGCGTATTCATGCTGAAGAATGGTGTGCGCCCATTGGAACTGGATCTGCACGGATGGGAAGGTGGCGCAACGCCACTAAGGACTTCGGCAAGATCCGCTTTATTGTGGAAGAGATCCCCGTTTCAAAACGACCATCTCCGCAGGCGGCGAAGAAGGCACCCATTCTGGGGTGACGTGTCACCCTTCAGCCGGCGCGCTAGCGCCGTCTTCGGCTAGCTAGGGCAGCTAGGGAGCTTTCAATACCTTACCTCTGACGTCGTGCACAGTCAGTGTGCCTGAAAACGAATTGCTCGCTGAATCCCAGATCATGCCAATGCTGGCTGGCAGTCGCATCGGACTTGGCCCGGTAAACTGGAGTCCCCAGTCTGTGAGGCTCGTCGAGCGGAAGTCATTCTCAATGGCTCCGAGCATTATCCGGCCTTCCCATGTCTCGTCTCCCATTGAAAACAACGGTCGGCTCTTTTCCGAGAGCCGAAGAGTCGCCCGTGTCTTTCCGTCGGTACCGTTGAGATCGAGGAATGGGAGGTCATCTGATGCCAAACCGAGG
>QHXW01000355.1 GCA_003223115.1 Acidobacteriota bacterium | reverse complement strand
TTCTTGGGTCCTTGCCGGAAGAACTCCGCCTTGCGCACTTCGTCGATGGCGGCGTTGGCATGTTGCAGGATGTGGAACTTGTCGTAGACGATCTTGCACTGCGGCGCCCAATACTCGATGCTCTGCCGGAACGGCTCCCACATGTCGAGGCAGGCCGCCTGGATGCGTTTCCGTTGCCGGCTGCGTAACTGGCTGCGAAAGAATTCGTCGAGGGTCTCGCGCTTGCGTTCACGGCCGAACCATAGCGGCTCGCCGGTCTCCAGGTTGCACACCACCGTCAGGAACTTCTCGCGCTGGCCCTTGTAGATCTCGTCAACCCCCATGTGGCGCAGCGGCGGTTTGCGCCGGCGGGCTTCCCAGCGTTCCAGATAGCGCAGGTCGATGGCGCGCACGGTGCTCTCGGCCAGGCGCGTGCGGCGGCGCCTTCACAGGCCAGCCCCACGGCATCCTCGAAGCGCTTGCTGTAGGGAGCCTTGCTCCCCTGCTTCGAGTTTCAGACCGCCGTGATGGTCGAGTGCTACCGGGTATCCGGGCCATGCCAGCACTTTGGTCCAGTTTTTGGGGCAGAGCCCCAATGCTACGCGCTAGAGCGAATCCCCTCCCCACCAAATTCTCCCAAAATCGGTGTCTGCGCCAGATTCCTGCTCACAGCCGGATAAAGCTCGCAGCACCCCGGTATGGAAATGTTAGTGCCACGTAGCAGAGATCCCGGCTTAACGTCGTGCTATACCGGATAAAGACGCCGACCTGGCCGCGATGCGCCTGAAGAATCTCGGTCCGGTTGGCATGATTTTCCATGGTTTCAGGATCGCGTTCGGAGTCGGCGAGCACAGTCCCTTGGGGATCCACGATAGTGACGCGGGTTTGCGACCGCGTCGACGCCTCCTTGGCCCAGTTCTCGAGGCGAGCTGGATCAACGTCAGCAACCTCGCCTTTCAGAATGTGTGCCTCGGCCGTGAGCCGGTCTTGCACGCTTTGCGTCTCCCGTTCCGCGACGCCGGTTGTAAGTACCGGCAATCACAACGAATGCGCTAACGAGCAGCTTGCGGAAAAGCGGGCTTTGAAAGACGGCCACGTGTTTTGGTCTCGCAAAACGAGCACCTGAGCTGGACGTGAACTATCAACGTCACGGGCTTGCTCGCTGGAGCACGGTGGCATTTTAGTTAGCACCATCGCCCCCTAAGCGGTGCGCAATCCGCTTCAAAACCTTTCAAAACCTGCTAGGTACACATGTTAAGCCGCGGGCACAAAATAGCGGATCACCCCAAACACAACCCAGGCAATCGCTGCCGCAGCCGGGATGGTCAGCACCCACGCCCACACGATGTTTCTAGCAATGCCCCAGCGCACCGCCTTGATGCGGTGGAATGCGCCAACGCCTGTAATCGAGCCCGCGATGGCGTGCGTAGTGGAGACCGGGAGGCCCAGAAAAGTCGGAAAGAAGATAGATAGAGCGGCGGCTGTCTCTGCGCAGAAACCCCCGCGTGGTTTGAGACGCGTGATGCGGCCGCCCATGGTCCGCACGATGCGCCATCCGCCGCTCAACGTGCCCAGGCCGATAGCGGCGTGCGCGGAAAAGATCACCCATACGGGAATGTACAGCGTGGGCAGGTACCTCGCCGAGAATAACACTGCAGCAATGATCCCCATGGTCTTTTGCGCGTCATTGGAACCGTGAGCAAAGCTGAAAGCGGCCGCGGAGAGGAGCTGTAACTTCCGAAAATACTTGTCCATTTTGGCCGGCGTCGATTTCCGGAAAAGCCAATAGATGATGATCATGAGCGTGTAGGCCAAGAACAGACCGATCATCGGCGAGAGTACGATGAAAGCCAGCGTTATTGGCCATCTTCCGACTATCAGGCCGCGGATGCTACCGCTGAACCCGTACAGAAAAGCCGCGCGTGCCATCGCTGCCCCGGCATAACCACCAATGAGCGCGTGCGAAGAACTGGTGGGCAGGCCCAGCCACCAGGTGATCAGGTCCCAGACGATAGCGCCGATCACGCCCGCCAAGACCACGTAGGGCGTCACGATGCCCAGGTCTACGAAACCTTTGCCCACCGTGTCCGCCACGGCGGTACCAAAGGTGAACGCCGCGACGAAATTGAAAAACGCCGCCCATGCCACCGCGCGCAACGGGCTCAAAACCCTGGTCGCGACAATCGTTGCGATGGAATTGGCCGAGTCGTGAAAGCCATTGATGAAATCGAAGATCAGGGCGATGCCGACGATTAGGACAACCAGGCTGAGCGTGGACATCCCGGGTTAACTGTTCTTGACAACGACGTTCTGCAGCACATCGGCCACGTCTTCGCAGCGGTCCGTGGTGTCTTCCAGGAACTCGTAGATTTCTTTGACCTTGATTAGGGTGATGCAGTCCTTTTCTTTCTCGAATAGCTCACTGACCAGGCCGCGTACCAGATGATCCGCTTCATTCTCTATGCGGTTGATCTCAATGCAGTGCTCCATCACTTCCTTCTTCTTATCGAGCGCCTCAAAGGCCTTTTTCAGCGCCCGGCTAGATGTATAGATCATCTCGCAAAGTGAAACCATGCCCAGCGGAATCGGGTTGACGTGATAGGCCACCATGCGGTGTGCAGCATCTTCAATGCCGTCGAGAACATCATCGAGGCGCGTGGAAAGGGAGTGGATATCTTCCGGATCGAGTGGCGTGATGAAAGTGGAGTTCAGGCGGGTGAAGATGTCGTGAATAACGTCGTCGCCCTGGTGCTCCAGTCTCTTGATGTCTTTGGCGACTTCGGCCAGTCGCGCATTGCCGGCCCTCACGCCCTGCAGGAGGAGCCGCGATGCCTCTGAAATGATGTCTACCTGGCCGAGAAACAGGGCGTAAAATTTCTCTTCGCGCGGCAGTATTCGCATAGGAAGAGACCATCTTCTCAATTGGTTCCAGACAGGTCAATAAATGATTGCGGCTAGGTTACAGGGCGCTCGCGCGAGGGCAAGCTCGCCAGGGCCCAGAAAGCGTTGTGTCGAGCCGTCGCCGAGTGTCCGCGTTTCCCGGCCAACAGGCCACCAGCGGAAGCCTAGAATCTCATACGCACATCGTAGAAAGGGATAGATCCCGGGAAACGCCGCTCACGGAAAGCACTCGACTTATCTGGTCCAATCTGTGCACGCGCCCTTAACTTCAGGATTCCAGACAAATTAAATGCGCGCGGGCATCATGAATCTCGCACGGCCGCTCTCCGTTTGGCCACAAGCGCGGGATGAAGAAGGCCTTCCGCCATAGTCCTCGCCGCATGCGATGGCAAAACACGTATCTAAATGAAAACCAGAGTTTTAAAATTCCCCTTCTTCGAAGGATTGGCCAGATAAGTCGGCGTCTCGTTGAAGTGCCGCGGCCCGAAAGGCCCCAGATGCGTTCTGGGAACCGTGTGACAAAATGGTCTTGATCGGCCAATCGTGACTTCACCGAAAAATTAAGCGAAGCGATTGAAAACAAGCCGATTGGCCGGTCACACG
>QHXW01000354.1 GCA_003223115.1 Acidobacteriota bacterium | reverse complement strand
TGGGCTCATGTAGAGCACACCAACATGTACACACTTGACGGCTCTGCGATTGTTGCGTCCCCAAAAGCGGTTTCTGATGTCGAGGTTGTTATGCGCGATGGGACCGACGAGAGTGTCTCGCCGAAGCTTTCCGCTCACTTGTTCAGCAGTTACACAGTCAGGATTTTGCGCTGAAGGATGCTGCGCTGGCGGGTATCACGCAAAATCCTCCGGCATTTCTCGAGTCTATGCTGCTTGGACTGGCTGATGATTCACGGACAGCACGGGCGGTGATCCCAGGGCTGAAGCGGCTGGCTACGCGAGCCGCGAAGGATAAACTCGCCGAGCTCGCCGAGCCGAAGAACCCGGAGTGGTTGACGCAGCCAGCCATCGAGGCGCTGGCTAAGTTAGGAGATGGCACGTACTGCCTGGTGATGCTCGGTCTTGCCGAGCGGAGCCCCGGCTATTCCCGAATGATCGCGCTCCGAGGGGCGGGCTACCTGTGCCACGAGAAGGCGATTCCGCTTGCGGTCACGCTCCTGAACAGTCCCGACCAGTCATTGCGATATGAGCTGGCGTACGCTCTGGGAAACACACACGCCCGGCATGCCGTTCCAATTCTGTTGAACTTTGTCACGGACGAGGATGAAAATGTCCGCCGCGCGGCGGCAGACGCCCTGACCACTCTCACGCATAGCAGCCAGAAACCGGGCGTTGAGAACTTGAGGGCGGCTACACAAACGCGTCGGACCTGGAATACATGGTGGCACGTTCACGGCAAGCATGCGACGATTTACGGGCCGGAAGATTGCGGGAGTTATCGCGCGGGCGAGTGACGCGAAAGCTGTAAACGAATATCGCGAGAGCAAGAGCGGATGCAATTAGATCCTGCCTACTGGCTATTGTTTAGTTGACCGCCGCGAAGCCGCAAACGCGGCTACGGCATGTCCGTTCTCCTCATACGCCTTGGGTGTGAATGCGAGTCAACCAATAACCCCTCCGACCGCAGATGATTCAGCACAACAACTGGACGCCTGCAACGGGCGGTGCAGCTATCTGCGTTGATTCAGCGATCCCACATTGGGGATGGTGCCAAAGAAATGATCCAAAGAGAACCTTGATCCGAGAGCTGAGGGATTTGTTGAAAATGGACTGGCGGAATCGCCAGTTCCGCGTCAAAATCTATCTGTGACCGGTCGAGAGTGCTACCACTGCAAGCAGTGGGTGGAGGAAGGGGAGGAGCACGACTGCTGGACGACGACCGAAGCGGCCCTCACGCAGGATCTCTCGGAGGATCTGCAGGACGCCTGGGAGCGGCTGCGCGAGACCGCTGCTTCTTTTGGAGATCAGCGGATCTACGCCTCCCATAAATCGATCATGTTCTCACGGAAATCTTGCTACTTCTTCGTGCGTCCCAAGAGGAAATTTCTCGAACTGTGCGTGTTCCTTGGCCGCGCGCTTAAGGCTCCCCAGGTGCGACGCGTCGATCGCGCATCAAAATCCAAGCTCGTTCACGTCATTCAGATCAGACACCGGGACGAGGTGGAGGCGCCGGTAACCGATTGGCTTCAGGAAGCGTACGAATTGTCTGGTGGGCTGGTCTCAGAATCGGACGCCAAATCGAAACCGAAACCTAGGCTGAATCAGAAAGGGGCCGCTTGGAAAACCATCGCTGCCACGAAGTCAAAGCGGCGGTAATGTGTTGCTTGGGTTCTGGAGTTTCTACCGTCCAAGCTCCATTGACCTGAACACCTGAGACATTTCACAGCGGCGATTCTTTGTGGCCAAGCGCGTTCTATGCCCCGCATCTTGCTCCGGAAGAGTAATCGCAATTGGCGCGTTGAATCGGCCTTGTGGCCGTCAATTCTGCCCATTTCGAATAGTGAGTGCGCTCCTGAAGGGTTCTAGGCCATTGATAGTTGGTAGGCACTCAACCGTCGCCGTCTCCGATGGAAACAGTCGTTCCGAAAGATGTAGAAGAGGGAATCTTCAATCCCAGCATCTGGCGACAGCGTGTGGGAATGGCTTAGTGTCTTTGGGCCTCGGTCAGTAATCCATAGACGTCCAACTCACTTCTCGTGCCGACGTACACCCGCCCATTCACCACCGTCGGAATCGAAAACCGGACTGATATCCCGGCTCGGTCGCGGTCGGAGTTCTGGTCACTGTTATACAGCTCTCGCGCAACATCCGAAGCATCGAAAGCGTGAAGTACCGCGATCTTCTCCGGAATGATCTCCCAAGTCCTGCCGGAGATCGTCCACACGATTCCATCTTTGTTGCTATTGGCGGAAATTGTTGGCGTGGCACCAGGCTCCAGAGGCCCGCCATTCAACTTTGAGGTCAGGTCAAGCTGGCCGTCACGCAGCGTGAACTCTTTCAGGACATCGTTGTCTGCGAAGACGTACACATGATGATTCCAATACGCAGGCGCGGCCATCAGACTTCCGCCGAGCTTAATGGTTTGTACGGCAACGTCACTCGCCGGTAGGTATTTGCCCATATTATCCCGGTCGATCACGTAGAGAGTGCCGCCCTTTCCGCCAATCACGACTAAATGAGGATGTGGGCCCGGCTGATCCGGAAGAAGAAGTGGACCACCGGACCCGAGATCGTTATCTGCGGCATTTAGCTCTCCTTGATCTCGCGGTGTAAAATAGTCACGCACCAGCAGGGTGTGACTCTCCAATGTCAGCTTAAGGAGCGTGTCGCCATAGTCTGATGCTTGGGGAACGTCAAACTTTCCGTTTCCGGTGGCCACAAATACGTTCCCGTTCTCATCCGCCGCGGGACCAGTGTCTGCGGCCCATATGCCGCTCTCCTTAGAGGCGGGCGATGTATTGAACACAGCCTTCTGCTCGAGGGTGTGTGCATCATACGCAATCACCCAGCCGTGATAGGAGCCGACGTCGCAAGATGAGCCCCAGGTCAGATACACAATGCCGCTCGCAAGCAGCAAGGCGCTGCGCGGGTTCTCGAGCAGCGGATCGAAGCTGACGTCACCATCCCGTCCCTTCACGGACGCCTGAATCTTAACCGGACTGCCGGAGCGTTCAGCGCCACTCGTGACATCGAGCGCGTGAAGTTGCTGCACATATTGAAAGCCCGAAGCTTTGCTTCCTTCCTTCGTGCGAGCCAAAACGTACAGCGTTCCAGTTGCAGTATCAATTACCGGCGTGGAGGTAATCCCCACTTCCGGGTTGATGAACGGGCACTTCACGTCCTGCGGGGCCACGGTCGTCACGCCCTTCTCTGGATTCGTGAAGTTGACGCGCCACAGCGGTGCTGCCGGCTTACCCTCCGCATCGAACGCGTAAACGCTGTCGTGTTCGGTGGCTACAAAAATGACGTCGTGCCTTCCCTTTCCTGGAATCTCCAATCCCGGTAAATACAGCGGCTGAGCATAGACATCGCCATCCAGTCGCAGTGAGAAGAGCCTGCCGAATTGAGCGCTATTGACATTGCGCGTCGTGAGCCTGCTCTCTTTGAGATTTGCACCCGTGCGTGAGTTGTCGTATTGAGAGGTTGTGATCTGCGCGAAGCAGGAGAAGGTCAGAGCCGCCCCGAGAACAATCGAAACTAAACCAGAGGCGATGGCAAAAACAGAAGATTGAAACATTCGACGGTAGCATACTACAGACGATCGCGCGCCCTGAAGTGGAATTCCGGACCTCCACGTTCCGACCATATATTCGCATTGTCGGTCGACGCATCTACCGCGATTTCGGAGCCCATTTGCGAGAACGCCGTTTGGGGACCATGATCATCCGGAGGAATCACTCGAGGCCCTGGTGACCACTCGCCGGAACACAGGGACGTGCGGTCGCCGCGCAGCAGCACGATAACCGCACTGAGCCTGTGCCCTCAGCGGGAGGCCGCGCTCGTTTCCGCCCATTTCTGTGCCTCTGCCGACTTCGCCCACTCGCCTGCCACCTGTCTGGTCGTGACGTTCAGTCGATTCCAGACGTTAGACATGGCGATCCAGAGGATCAGGGCCGCAAGCTCCGGCTCGCTGTAGTGCCGTGCGGCCTCGTTCCAGATTTCGTCCGGCACGGGATCCGCCCGGTCGCTCAGCCGGGTCACGGCCTCAGTGAGCGTCAGTGCGGCGCGTTCCGCGTCGCTGAAGTAGGGTGCCTCCCGCCAGGCCGCTACGGCGAAGAGGCGCTCGTTTGTATCCTCTGCCTTTTTGAAGCGAAAGGCCATATCAACGCAGACGCTACAGCCATTGATCTGGCTTGCGCGCAGGTGGACAAGGCCGAGCGTCTGTAACGGCACGCCTCCGTGTTCCGCTGATTTCGCGAGGACCTGTAAGGCCTGCATGGCCTCAGGAACGATCATTGCTGGGTTTTTTATTCTTGCTTGCATAGTCGCTGTTCTCCTTGTCACATTGGCTGAGTTTTATCCGTCACTACCATGACGGATCGAGGCGAGAGAATGTGACCAATGAACGAACATGAATGGTGGGCGCAGCAATTCGAGGAGAACCGCGGTCATCTGCGGGCCGTGGCGTACCGGATGCTCGGTTCGCTAAGCGAGGCCGATGACGCCGTTCAGGAAGCCTGGCTGCGGCTCAGCCGCTCCGACGCCGCTGGTATTGAGAATCTCGGGGGATGGCTCACGACCGTCGTTGCACGTGTGTGCCTGGACACATTGCGCTCGCGCGCCTCGCGGCGGGAAGAAGCCCTGGAGGCGCAGCTATCCGAGCCGGCTGCGAACCGCCAACGCGTTAGCGACCCCGAGCACGATGCGCTGCTAGCCGATGCGGTCGGCATCGCCCTGCTCGTGGTACTTGACCGGCTGACGCCCGCCGAGCGGATTGCGTTCGTGCTTCATGACATGTTCGACGTGTCCTTCGATGAAATCGCTTCTATTGTCGGGCGCTCGCCGAGCGCGGCAAGGCAGCTGGCGAGCCGGGCACGCCGCCGAGTGCAGGGAGCGGGGACGCCGTCTCAGGCCGATCTCAACCGGCAGCGACAAGTTGTCGACGCCTTTCTTACCGCCTTGCGTGGCGGTGATGTCGAGGGCCTCATCGCGGTGCTCGATCCAGAAGTCGTAGTTCGAGTCGATGAAGCTGCCGCGCGTCCAGGTGCGCCGAGGGAGATCCGCGATGCAAAGACTTGGGCAAAGGGAGCGGTCGCCTTCGCGCAGCTCGCCCAATCCTTACAACCAATGCTGGTCGATGGGGCAGTGGGACTCGTGTGGGCTCCTGGTGGACGGCTGTCGAGGGTGCTCAGGTTCACGATCACGAGCGGGAAAATCGTCGATGTCGACATCATCGCCGATCCTGCGCGGCGGCGCGAGCTTGATCTGGCGGTCCTCAAAGAGTGATGTTGAAATGCCAGCTGGATAGTTCCAGAGGACGAGTAAGACGACAGGTCCAATTCGAAGGGCAGACGCGTGAAGGATGACAAGGATGCTCAGTTTCGCGCCATTCGTGTGATCCGTTCCGCCCTGCAGTAGCAGGCGGCATTTTCGGTGGTCAACTTTCACTTTCTGCCAACAGCGGTACTCTGGCTATGGCCGAGCGCTATCGGAGTGCCGGGGATCTTCAATTTGGATCGCCTATTACCAGAGAAGATTTGGCCGAAAAGGCAAGCCCGCCGAGGCTGCGTGAAGAAAGAGCAGCGTTTGAGTAGGTCTACGGGTTGGCGGATGCCGGTGCGTGGAGGTACGGTTGCATGATCCCAACCGCCAATGATAAGCTGCGTCTCTCACTATGGGCCTAACGCCGACCATCACGATCCATGTCCCGGGCCCGCTGCGCACGTACTGTGCGGGCGCAGCGCAACTCTCGATCTCGGCGCACACGGTGCGCGCCGCACTTGAGTACCTCCAGCGGAGCCAGTCCGTTTTGTATCGCAATGTCTGTGACGAAACGGGTGCGGTGCGCCGACACTTGAACGTGTTCGTGAACTCGGACAATGTGCGCGACCTCGACGGCGTCGACACGACGCTGATGCCGGGGGACGTGGTAACGATCCTGCCGGCGGTCTCGGGAGGTTGAAGATGGCGGATCGAGTCCTTCTCACCATCGGCACCAAGAAGGGCGTGTTCGTCGCCGATGGCGCGCAGCCGAGGCGCAGCTTCGCGCTGCGCGGGCCCTTGGGTCCCGGCATCCCTGTGTACTCGACGCTGATCGACACGCGCGGGACACCGCGCCTGTATGCTTCGAGCTGCAATCCGTTCTTCGGCATGAAAGTGTTGCGTTCGACGGACATGGGCAAGAGCTTCACGGAGACGAAGTCGGCGCCGGCGTTCCCCAAGGAGGACGGACGCGCGCTCGTCAACATCTGGGCACTCGAGGCCGGCGGCGGCAAGAAGGACCTATGGTGCGGCGTGGAGCCGGCGTCCTTGTTCAGGAGCCATGACGGCGGCGCTTCGTGGGACCTGGTGCCCGGCATCAGCAACCATGATCACGCGCGCAAGTGGCAACCCGGCAACGGGGGGCTCTGCATGCACACGATCATTCGCGACGGGAATCGCGTGCACCTTGGCATCTCGACCGGCGGTCACTATCTGAGCGAGGACGGTGGCGAGACATTCGGGGCGTGCAATCAAGGCGTCGGTGCCGGCTTCGCGCCCGATCCCTATCCCGAGTTCGGTCAATGCGTGCACAAGATCGCGCGGCACGACGACGCGCCCGGCCGGCTCTACATGCAGAACCACGGCGGATGGGCAGATTGGACCGGA
>QHXW01000353.1 GCA_003223115.1 Acidobacteriota bacterium | reverse complement strand
CGCCGAGTGCGTGATCGCGCCGGATGATATGAAATCGGTGCCGGATTCAGCATACGCGCGCACGTTATCAAGCGTGATGCCACCCGAGAGCTCCACCTTGGCGCGGCCTTTGATCCAGCGGATGTGTCTCGCCGACATCTCAGGGCTCAAATTATCGAGCAGCAAGTGCGTGGCACCCGCGGCCAGCGCCTCATCGATTTCCTCGCGCGTGCGGACCTCAACTTCGACTGGCAAACCCGCGCTGCCCGCACTTTCGATAGCCTTTCGGACACCGCCAGCCGCGGCGATGTGGTTGTTCTTGATCAAAATCGCATCGTACAAACCCATGCGATGGTTGGTCACTCCGCCCGCCGCCGTAGCCATTTTTTCGAGGCGGCGCAGTCCGGGTGTAGTCTTACGTGTATCAAGAATCCGGCAACCCGTGCCCGCTACGGCGTTAGCATAGCGCCCCGCCAGGGTGGCAATTCCCCCAAGATGCTGTAAAAAATTCAGGGCCACACGTTCGCACTCAAGCAGCGTATGCGCCCGGCCGCGCACGGTGGCAATCACGTCGCCGGCCCTGCTACCAGCGCCGCTCAGCCTTTCAAGCTTTACCTCATCCACACCGCCGCGCATCGTGTAGATGATTGGCAGCAGTTCGGTTCCGGCCACAATCTGCTGTTCGCGTGCCAGAAAGCTCCCCCGTGCAACTTGCCCGGCATCCACGCAGGCCTTGGATGTGACGTCGCCCGTTCCAATATCTTCTTCGAGCGCGCGGCGAACGCATTCGAGAATCTCGGGATGCGAGAAATCGATCATGCAGCCAGCCCGTTGAGCGCTTGCCTCACTTTCTGAAGCTGCGTTTCATAATCCACCAGCTTGGTCCGGATCGATTGGACCACGTGAGCCGGCGCGCGGCTCAGGAACTTCTCATCTTCCAGTTGCCGGTTCGAATTCGCAATGTTCTTTTCGAGCTGCTCGCGCTCTTTTTCCAGGCGCTTGCGCTGCTCTTCAACATTGGCTCGCGGCACGTTGAGAACCAGGTCGAACTCGGCAGTCGAATGAATCGCCGGAGCCCCCTGTGGAGTGGCGTCGGCACGAAGATCGAGGCCGACTCCCGCCAACCGCCGTATAGCCTCGGTGTGAGCGCGTGCGATTTCGAGCACGCCATTTCGCGAATACAGCACGCCCTCCACCTGCACTTTCGGATCGAGCTTCATTTTGGCTCGCAGAGTTCGCGCGCCCGTGACGATTCCCTGCAGCAGTCCGATCTCGCGCTCGGCAGCCGCATCTTGCCAGGCTGAAGCCGGCTCTGGATATTTCGCCAGTGCAATGGAAAGCGGCCGCGTCTTGGCCCCTTTCGCGAGCCGCTGCCAAAGTTCTTCGGTCAGGAACGGCATCACAGGGTGCAACAGGCGCAAAGCCGCTTCGAACACCGTGAGCAGATTGCGCCAGTCCGCCGTCAGGCCCGAATCCGGCTGGAGCCGCATTTTTTTCAGCTCCAGATACCAATCGCAAAATTCATGCCAGAAGAACTGCCACAGTTCCTGCGCGACTTCGTGATACCGATACTGATCGATGGCCCTGTTCACCCGTTTCCCACACTGGTTCAGCCGGCTGAAGATCCAGCGGTCTTCGAGCGACACCACGCCGCCATCTCCTTGAGGCCGGTAAGCCCGCAAGTCCTCAGGCAGCCACGGATCGACGCCTGAGCGCTCCATGTTCATGAAGATCAATCGCGCGGCGTTCCAGAGCTTGTTGGCGAATGCACGCGCCGATTCCATCCGATCTTCGGAAAGCGCAATGTCTGTACCGGGCGCGGCAGCGATCAGCAACGCCATCCGAACGGCGTCGGTCCCGTATTTCTCGGTAACCACCAGCGGGTCGATGGTGTTGCCCTTGGTCTTCGACATCTTCTGGCGCTCGGCATCGCGCACCAGCGCGTGAATATAAACCTGGCGAAATGGGACGTCGCCCATGAATTCCATGCCCATCATGATCATGCGCGCAACCCAAAAGAAGAGAATGTCGAAGCCCGTGATGAGTAGCGACGTCGGATAGAACGTGCGCAGGTCTTCGGTATCGTCCGGCCAGCCCAACGTCGAAAACGGCCACAGACCCGAGCTGAACCAGGTATCGAGCACGTCGGGGTCCTGCTCCAGCCGCGAACTGCCGCAATGGTTGCAGCTCGTCGGATCCTCGCGCGCCACGATGATCTCGCCGCAACCGCGGCAGTACCACGCCGGAATGCGGTGCCCCCACCACAACTGGCGCGAGATGCACCACTCGCGAATGTTATCCATCCACTCGTGATAAACCTTGGTCCAGTTGTCCGGTATAAAAACAATTTCGCCCGAATCGACCACGCGAATGGCTTTCTCGGCGAGCAGCTTCGTCTTGACGAACCACTGTGTGGAGATGACCGGCTCAACGATGTCCTTAGTGCGCTCGCAGCGGCCCAGACTCACCGTGTAGTCTTCAATCTTTTCGATCAAGCCGAGTTTTTCCAGATCCACCACCACCTCCTTGCGCGCTTAGAAGCGGTCGAGATCGGCGTAGCGGGCTGCGTTCTTGGTCATGCGGCCGTTCTCGTCGATGACTTGGATTCTCGGGAGGTCGTGACGCTTGCCGGCTTCGAAGTCGTTCAGATCGTGCGCCGGCGTGATCTTCACGACGCCGGTACCGAATTTGGGATCCGCCACCTCATCGAGGATGATGGGAATCTCGCGATCCATAAGCGGCAGCATCACCGTCTTGCCGTGCAGATCGAAATAGCGCGCGTCCTCGGGATTCACGGCCACCGCAGTGTCACCCAGCATAGTCTCTGGCCGCGTCGTGGCCACCACCAGGTAACGATTCGTCCCGACCACTGGATAACGGATGTGCCACAAATGCCCGTTACTTTCTTCGTGTTTGACTTCCAGATCCGACAGCACCGTCTGGCACGTAGGGCACCAGTTCACCATGTACTCGGCGCGATAGATCAGGCCGCGCTCCCACAGACGGGCGAACACTTCGCGTACGGCGCGCGATCGTCCCGGGTCCATGGTGAACCTTTCGCGGCTCCAGTCGCAGCTTGCGCCCAAGCGCACCATCTGGCGCTTGATGGTATCGCCGTACTGCTCTTTCCATTGCCATGCGCGCTCCAGAAATTTCTCGCGTCCCAACTCGCGGCGGTTGATCCCCTCCTTTTCTAGCTGGCGCTTCACCATCATCTCGGTCGAGATGCTGGCATGGTCTGTTCCCGGCAGCCACAGCGTACAGTCTCCGCGCATGCGGTGCCAGCGGATAGTGCAATCGATCTCGGTGTGCTCGAGCATGTGGCCGATGTGCAGCGAACCTGTTACGTTGGGCGGTGGGATGACCAGCGAAAACACTGGCTTCCCGGGTTCGGGGTCCGCCCGAAAGATGCCGTTATCGATCCACCACTGCGCCCAATGCGGCTCAAAGTAATGCGGCTCATAGACTTTCTCGAGTTGCATGGGGAATTTTCAATATAGCAGAGGGGTTAATCGCAACTGTTACGCCACCCTGCACCGCAACAATCGACGTGCAGGCGAAGCTCCTATTCATTCAGCACGTATTTACCCCATCCGCGGCCAAACGGTCATGATCGATTTCGAACTGGCCGACCTCTACCAAGTGCCCACAAAAGCTCTCAACCAGGCTGTACGCCGCAACCTCGACCGCTTCCCCGCGGACTTCATGTTTGTTGACAAACGAAGAATTGGAAAATTGGAGGTCACAATTTGTGATCTCCGTTTCCCCCCGTTACGTTTACTGCTCATTTCAGTTGAAAAAGTTCTACCCATTTTCGGTAGCGGCAGAATACCAAAGTACGGCACTACCTCACAGGGAATCTGCAGGCGAATTCCCGTCAGGGCGCCGCAGGATGGGGACACGTCGTTTGGGTCAGTGGGACACGTGGGAACGCTGAAAACTGAAATCAGAGGCACGACAGGCCCTGTCCGCGAGAACTGTTCAATGGAAGCGTTGATGCCCCCGAGCACCGTCGGCAGGGGGAACTGCCCTGGGAACTGCCCCGCGTTGGCTGGAATGGCGGTCGGAGAGAGACCCGCCACATAAATCGTAATGATGCCGCCCGGCGTAACATAAACAGGCACCGGGGGAGTAATGGACGACGTGGTTTGTACCGAGGTTCGGGGATAATGAGCGGCCGAGTAGTGATTCCGATTTACGGCGAGCGCGGCCGGTTGGTGCCCTATGCGGGCCGGTCGGTGGATGGCAGACAGCCACGCTATCGTTTTTCCAGCTGGGTTTGGGAAATCGCAAGTCTTGTTCAACTTTCATCGGGCGGCAGCGACGTGGAGTGACACGGCATTGGTGGTGGAAGGATTTTTCGATTGTCTGCGCGTTAGCCAAGCGGGATTTGGAAGCGTGGTAGCGCTGATGGGAACGGAGCTATACGAGCATCCGGCGCACCTGCTGCGCGATCGGTTTCGTCGGGTGCTGCTGTTGCTGGATGGGGATGAGGCTGGCCGCTTGGCGCGTGATCGAGTGGCGGCCCGTCTGAGAGATAGCTTGGAGTGTGCGTGATTGAGTTGCCGGAAAACGAGCAGCCTGTCCAATTGCCAGACTGGGAGTTGCGCCAGCGGATCGAGAGCGCAACAGGTTGGAGCGAGTGAGGATGAAAATGACGAAAGTGGCCTGAGGATGCCCTGGCAGGAACGCCGCCAGAGTACTCTCGTCTTGCCGCCGCGTCCGGGCGACTGCGCCACCGCCTCGATCCGGTTGGTGGATAGCACAAAATCTATCTGCAGATTGAGACCGTCTCAAAGATGGCAGCGCCCGAACGACGGGCTCCAACTGGAACCGCACCGAGGATGACTCCACAAAACGTGCGAGTGCGAATGGAAGTGAGGCGGAACAGAGACGAGCGGACCGGGTGGCGGGAGCGATCGGGGTGGCTTCACAATCGCGATTGAATTGTAGGGTGCGAAAGTATGCTGTGCCCATGACGGTGCCGGAAACCGGGAGGTCCCAGCACGAGGAGGATTTTTTTGTTGACAGGAGATAGTCTTCTCATGGAGGCGTTGCGCGCCTCATGGTTGGTTCAGAATTGACCGGCCGAACCCGACGGTGGATCCTGCGTAACCGCGGGCCCAGAAGTGCTCGCCGGTGAAGTTTCGTTCTCTACCACACTGGCGGGCGATCGCGATGGCGCTTTCCCTTTCAGAAAGCCGATCACAGATGCCACCGGGTGCTTGGGTGGAATCGCTAGTCTTAGTCTAGGGCACATATGGACCTGGTCCGACATCAGGTGGCCTTCGATGATCTGGCATTCCTTCTGTCGGGCTAGGAGAGGGCTAGGAGTGGAAAATTGTTCCCGGCTGCCGACGGGTTTGGCCAAAGATGGCCTTCCGTCGTCGTTTTGGTACAAATACGACAGGATACTTGCAGTCCCATTTCGAATGGGATAGGCTCTGATAAAGCTCTGACCTTGGCCTCTCCTTGCGGATTCCATCCAGCCACTGGGACAGGATTCTACTCCCGGAACGGTCAAACCTCTTCGCGTCTCACTGGTCTAACCAATGGCTTGCCTTTCAAGTCATAATTCGTCCTTGCACAAGAATGTAATGTAAGCACAGCCCTTGCTTTCGCCGAAGGCAATAAGCGAACAATCCCCCGAGCTATTATCGATCGCTTCGAACCACTGCAGACGTACAAACGTCGCTTATCGAGAACGTACATGATGGTCAACAGGCGCCCTACAATGCGGGCATCAGTGAAGCGAAGTTTAACTTCGCTCATTATTGTTGAGCGCCTAGACCCTAGCTCCCTCGAAAATAGGATGCCGGAGCGTTGGAAGAGCTTGGGTTAATTAATGGCCAGGGGCGTAGGTGGCACTGTGCGCAGGCACACAAAGCGCAATTCTCCCGTCCCTTGGACCAGGGGGTGAGCGTGACCGGCAACGGATCTCCGGGTAATCGTAAGGATCCCGTAATGAGAAGGAAGTTCTTTCGAGGCCGGAAACGCTAATTTAACCGCGTATTCAGCTTGCCATAACGGAAGGTGTGCGACTCTGAAGCCACACCAGGAGCCGCACATGCCAGATCCCCTTTTGAGCAACGACGCTGCTTTTAACCCTTGAAGATCACCTAAATAAGGAACGCTATTGTTCGAGCACGGTGGGACACCACCTCGGATGCCGACCTGTTGGCCTGGCTCGACGCACTTTGAAACGGTGTCCGGTAATCTTAAGCTCTCGCGGGCCCGAATCCAACAAAAGGTAGAGTTCGGCCCTTTTCCTTCTCATTACGGGATCCTTACGATTACCCACCTCGCAAGCTTGCGATTAAAGGGGTACCCCACCAGCGGCGCAAGCGACAGTCTGGAAATTCCAGTCACGCCTCTCTGGGGAGGGCCACCGAGAAGTTAACGTCAGCTCTGTTAGCTAGCATATCGCGATCTGGGCACCAGAGTTACGGACTTTTATCACAGTTCCGCAGAAGGAGGAAACCCCAATAATAGGTATTGACAAAAAAGGAGACCTGGCAAAACTTCTTAGCGATGCTGGCTGCGCGCCGAGTGCCTCGAAATCGTGCGGACTCCTGATCTGTGACTTCCAGTCAAGCCGTTTATTTTCCAAAAAATAATTTCCCAACATCGGCTGTCTCCCCAAAAACTGCGGCGCGGGAAGCCGGTAGTTGGCTGCGGTCAAAGTCACAGGCTGTTCAGTCCGGCACCGCCGGAGGCATGGCTGACTTCCGCCTCCCTTCTTACTCCTGACTCCTGTTCCGTCAATTCGCCGCGCTGAAAGTCGCCCAAGGATGCGAGTTCATGTCGCGCAGCAAATCTTTTTGCCAGGCGAACTCGGGATGTTTGCGCAGATGCTCCGCGGCTTTGAAGTCGATGCCGCAGGCGTGGCCGGCTGACGCGGCCAGCGACATGTGCTCGGCCATGGATGAATCCGTCACTTTGTTTTGTACCGCTCCCGCGATTCCATAGGGCGGCTGCCAGCCGGCGCTTCCGCGCGGTGAAAGATCGATATGCCCGCAGAGAGTGCGCTCGTTGGGATCCTCTTTGTTTGAGTAAGTGTCGTAATGGTCGGCCAGAAAACGCTCCGCGGCGGCAACATCGATCCTGCCCTTGTTCTCGCGCATCAGTTGTTCCCAGCGGATGCGTCGCGCGTTGGCGCTTTCGTTCAGGTCTTTCACATTGAAATTGGTTTCTTCGCTCGCCAGCTTCTCGTTCACCGGAAAGTTCGAACCAATGAAGTACCCGTCTTTGCTGCGCCGCAGGTTGACGTTTTTCAGTCCCAGCTCCAGGTCTGCGACCTCGTTGGTCTTGCGGTCTGCCACCAGCCAGTTGTTGGCATAGCCGCCATTATTGCCTTCCTTCATGACGCGCGTGAAATCATCGATGGAATTCGCATACTGCACTGCTTTTCGCGCACGCACAAATTCGGGAATGCCGTTCGCATCCCATCCGAAGAAGTGCGTAATGGTGGTTTCGGTCACCATGATACCGGCCGAGTTGATGTTGAAATCGTCGCCGCTGTGAATAAAACCGGGGTAGCTATCCATGATAAATCGATAGCCTTTTGCCGGCGCGATGTCGAATATGGTGGTCCAGCGCGCGCCGTCAAGATACTGCGTCCAGTTATTGTGAGCTATCACTACGCGGCCATCTTTGGTGTAGCTGCCGGTGGCCACGAAGGCGCTGCAGTGCTCGCCCGGCCCCGTAGGCGGCGTTTTGATCTTATGCTCTCTGTCGTACTCCTTGACGTAGTAGCCCCACTCCATGGATGCGTTCATCGCCACCACGTCCCAGACGTCGAGCTTTACGCCGTGCGCGTTGAGGCCGTCGGCAATGCCCTGCAATTCCTCGCGGTACTCTTTCTCGATGTGAGGCCAGAGCATCTCTTGCGCCGCATGACGGAAGAAGCCCCAGCTCTTGTTGTTGTCGTGCGTTATTTCGAGCCGCGTCACCTTCTCGCTATCGCGGATCTCAGGCGCCAGCAGGTACCCGTGCTGAAAGCCGATCTCGGAAGGTGTGCCTTCCAGGTGCACGAACGTCCAGCCGCTGACTTCCGGGCGGCGAAACGAATGCTTCAGACGCGGATCGGCCTGCGGTTCGCGGGAGATGAGTGAAAAGGCGAGTCCCAACAACAGGAGTGTGGACAGAATCGACGGCGTCTTGATTGAGGCGCGGGGCATAGAGTCCTCCAGTGCCCTATTATAGTGATGACGATATGGTTGCGCAGCATAAGCTGACAGCGCACGTGAAAGCGGCTGGTTGAGCGTCCAAACTGAGTCCAAAGTTATTGGACCGGGTTCTAGCCGCCATCCCGCGCGTGCCTAACGAGAACGTTCTGGTAGGGTTTGACACTGCCGACGATGCCGGCGTGTACAAGCTGACGCCAGAGCTTGCCCTGGTGCAGACCGTCGACTTTTTCACGCCCATTGTGGACGATCCTTACACCTTCGGCGCGATCTCTGCCGCGAATTCTTTGAGCGACGTGTACGCCATGGGCGGCAAACCGTTTTCTTCGCTCTCCATGCTGGCGTACCCGGCCGACGGCGATCTGGACGATCTCGAGGGAATCCTCAAGGGCGGCGCTGAAAAAATGCGTGAAGCCGAGTGCGCGATTCTGGGCGGTCACAGTATCGCGGATGACGAGATCAAGTTCGGGTACGCCGTCACCGGCAGCATCCATCCGAAGCGGATCAAGGTCAACTCCAGCGCGCGTTCAGGCGACGTGCTGCTGTTCACCAAGCGGCTTGGCACCGGCGTCATCACCACGGCACTCAAGCGCGGCATTGCGCGTGACGCCGACGTGCAGGCGGCCATTGATTCCATGCTCACGCTGAACCGGCGCGCTTGCGAGGCCATGCTGGCTTTCGATGTTCATGGTTGCACCGACGTCACGGGTTTCGGCTTGATCGGACACGCCCGCGAAATGGCGGCTGCAAGCTCGGTCACCATCGAAATTGATTCGTCGCAAATACAATTCCTGTCTGGAGCTCTGGACTACGCGCGCCAAGGCGCTATGCCCGGCGGGCTCAAGAATAATCGTGAGTTTGCCTCTTGCGCGGTGGAGAAGGCCGACGAGTTGACCGCGGAGCTGGAGAATCTGCTGTATGACCCGCAGACCTCCGGCGGCTTGCTGATCTCATTGACGGAGCGTGATGCCGCGGAACTTGAACAAAAACTTCCGGAAGCGTATCGTGTTGGGCGCGTGGTACAAAAGCGCGATAAACCAATACGACTGCTGTAGACAAAATATGACGGATCACAACCCTATCATCGTGGCGCTGGACGTAGAGTCGGCTGCGGAAGCCCGCACTCTGGTTACACGTATCGGCCCGCAGGTGAATCTCTATAAAGTCGGCCTGGAACTCTTTACCGCGGCGGGCATGGATTTTGTCCGCGAGCTGACTGGCTTGGGCAAAGACGTTTTTCTGGATCTCAAGTATTACGACATCAGCGAAACCGTGAAGCGCGCTGTGGCGCAGGTGGCCCGTAGCGGCGTGCGTTTCCTGACCGTGCATGCAAATGCCGCCGTCATGCGTGCCGCCGTCGAGGGACGCGGGGCGTCGCCACTGAAGCTGCTGGGGGTCACCGTACTCACCAGTTTCGACCAGCAGGATCTTACGGATTTCGGCTACCAGCGTCGCGTGCCGGAGCTGGTCGAACTGCTCGCGCGCAAGGCCATGGAGTCCCGCATGGACGGTGTGGTCGTATCGCCCCTCGAAGCTCGCTCAGCCCGCGCCGTCACCGGCCCGAATGCGATTCTCGTTACCCCCGGAGTTCGCTCGCCTGGCGCCGCAAAGGGCGATCAGAAGCGTGTGGCCACGCCCGCAGATGCCATTCGCGACGGAGCGGATTACGTGGTGATCGGCCGTCAGATCACTCGCTCCGCGGATCCCGCGAGCACCGTGCGCCAGATCCTTGACGAGATCCGGCCCGAACTAGTCGAAACTGCCTCCCGCCTCTGAAATTCCGAATGGAAACCGTTCTTCAACTGGTTTCGACCCATGGCCATATCGCCATTTTCTTTCTGCTGATGCTGGGGATTGTGGGATTACCTGTTCCCGACGAAACTCTGCTCATGTTTTCGGGCTATCTGGTATTCAAAGGTCAGTTTCACTTTTTTCCCACTATCGCCAGCGCCTGCGCCGGAAGTCTTTGTGGTATCACCATCAGCTACATCATCGGCCGCACCGGCGGTTTGTACGTAATCCACAAATACGGACCGCGATTTCATCTCACCAAAGCGCGCCTCGATCATGCACACCGCTGGTTCGAGCGCGTCGGCCGTTGGGGATTGTTCTTCGGCTATTTCATGCCGGGAATCCGCCACTTTACTGCCATACTTGCGGGCGCATCGGGCTTGGAGACTCCAGTATTCGCTCTGTTCGCGTACTCTGGTGGGATTGTTTGGGTGCTCACCTTCGTCTCGCTGGGATACTTTCTCGGTGATCAGTGGTCGCGCATGTCGGAAGAAGTGCAGTACGTCCTCATCGCCCTCACCATTCTGGGGGTGGCCGCAGCGGTGGTGTACTGGTGGATTCGGCGCCGCAAGAAAACGGCTGGATAGATTCCAGATCTGATTGCGAGTTTTCGCACTTTTGAATCCCGCAGCTTCTTTACAATTACCTGTCCGCCGGACACAAAATAGGTATGCTGATCTCGGGTAACAGTGCGGGAAAGACCTCCCCGGATACGCCGGGAATCATAAAGTGCGTTTCGAGTCCTGCTGAAGCCCGCGCACTGCCTCCAGGCTCCGTTGTGGGCGATTTGTATGGAGGCGTGACCTTCAGTGATGCGGTCGCGCACGTTCTGGAGTCGCGCAGTCTTCGGGGATGGCGGGAAGTCGCGATTGCTGACGTTTCCTGGACCATCATTCAACTGAACCGCTAGCGAATTTATAGGACCGGTGTTTTCCTGTTGCGCTGAAATGAGCAGGGGCGAACGGTCGCTAGAAGTCCACTTGGTGCCGGCGGAGGCACTGTAGGCAAACGTATTCGCCGTGAAAGGGACGCGTAATCTTCTGATGCAACAGTCGGCAGAACAGAAGCCCCAGGCGGTCGAACAGATGCCACCCGACGGGCCGGCGCTGCACGAAAGACACTTCGTGTATCGTCAACGGACCTCCGGTTTCTAAAACTAATCAACGGCAAACTTCTTGTGGTCCTTTGAGGATAAATTGCGCGCGGTAGCTGCACAATCAGGAAATATCCCGACTGCGCAAGATCTTGATATTAAAAAGCTTACTTGAGAGTTGAAACACTTCGCATTAGTTCGCGACGGAGCTTGCGGTGGCGCTCCTGGTCTCTTCCACGATGCGCCCATCGAACAGCCTGATATTCCGTTCGGCGGTACGGGCGTAACGCGGATCGTGCGTGACCATGCAGACGGTGGCCCCGGAGCGATGGAGTTCGCTGAGCAGTTGCATCACAGCCTCGCCATTGGCGGAATCCAGGTTTCCGGTAGGCTCGTCCGCCAGCAAGATCGAAGGACTTCCCACCAAGGCGCGGGCCACGGCTACGCGCTGCTGCTGGCCGCCTGAAAGCTGTGACGGATAGTGTTTCACGCGATGGGACATGCCCACCCGTTCCAGCGCCTCCATGACGTGTGATTTCCGCTCTTTCCCCGGCATATTGCGATAAGTCAGCGGCAACTCCACGTTTTCGTAGACGGTAAGGTCTCCGATGAGATTGAATGCCTGGAAAATGAAGCCGATTTCGCGGTTCCGGATGCGCGCCCGGTCTCGCATGTTCAGCGTCTCGACAGGTTTGTCGTTCAAGACATACTTGCCGTCCGAAGGCGTGTCGAGCAGCCCCAGAATCGCGAGCAGCGTGGATTTTCCACAGCCTGAGGGCCCGGAAATGGACACGTACTCGCCGCGCTGGATTTCGAGGTGGATCCCCGCAAGCGCGTGTGTCTCCACTTCATCGGTTGTAAACACTTTGGTAACGCTGTCCAAGCGCAGCAACGGTTCCATCAATTGCCTCCAGTAATGTCTGACTACGAATTCGTTGACGAAGATGTTCCAGAAAAGTGAGCAGGCCGATTCACCGGAGCAGGACCTCCTCGAAAAACTGCAGGGCCCTCGAATCCTGGGACTGCCCGAGCCAGAAAATCGCTTGTTTTCTGACCGCCGGATTGCTATTGGTCCGCGCCACCTGGATCAACAGCGGCACGCCTTCGTCACGCGGAAGCTGGCTGAGAGCGAAGACGGCCTTTTTCTTGACATCGGTATCGGGATCGTTCTCGACAGCCTCGGTGATGGCAGCCGCCTCTTTGCGGCCGGCTTTTTGCGATAACCAGAAAAGTGCTTGACCCCGCACGCGCGCACTCGAGTCATTCTTTGCCACGCTGATCATGGCGGGGGCGGCATCGGGTTCTCTACTGACGCTCAGGCCGAAAATGGCCTTCTCGCGCACACGTTCGCTCGGATCCTGGGTGACCAGCCGGCGCAGCACCTCGTAGCCGTGACGTCCGCGCGCACTCCCGAGCCAGAATACGGTGCGTTCGCGCAAAGACTGAGGCTGGTCTGCGGCGACGAATTTCTCGAGCGCCTGGTCAGCGGCGGCGTCTGCGTGCATGGCGATGGCTGCGATGGCCGGCTCGCTCCGGCGATGCTCTTCCCGGCGATCCTGGTCTGATTGGAGTGCGAACAAACTCAGCAGAGCGATGCTTTCCGCCGGTCGCACATCCGTCAGCCAGTAAACTGTGAGCCCACCGCCGTCCAATTCGCATTCGGCGGAAAAGTTGCGGATGCGGTCTACCTGGCGCTGCTCAATACGGTACAAAACGAAGATATAGCCTGGCGCCTCGAGTGAAACCGACTGGATCTGCGCCGGCGTGCTGCCACGGCCTTCAAGCGCACGGCTTTCAAGCGCGCAGCCACGGCAGCAGCGATTACCGGCGCCATCCTCGAAAGAACTGTAACAGCACATCTGGTGATCGCCCGCCACGGCGCGCACTGCGTAGCCGATCCAAGCCGCGTTACTCTGCGCCCCAACCAGCGTTTTGAACGCCTGCTCGAGTCCCGACGCGGCCGAACGCGTGTCAGCTCTGGCGTTACTCAATCGGGGCTGCTGGGCGGCCAGCGGTAGAGCAATGCCGATCAGAATCGAAAACAGGCGGAGGCGCCGGTTCCCCGTGATGTTCATTTGTTCAACAGCTCCAGCAGGTATTCCGTGCCTTCCTTCGATTGCATGTTCGAAAGACAGCGCACGATCTCTTTCTTAAGATCGATATCGGTTTCCTTCCGCGCGATCTCCACCATTGCATGCCCGTTGCCCTGTACGAAAAGGGCGCGAACGATCTGTTTGCGAATGCCCGTATCCGATTCGCTGGAATACATGGAGGCCAGGGCGTCACCAGTGCGATGGGAATCAAGATTGCCCAGTCTACTGATGGCGTCACGCCGTAGCTCCGGCTCTTTGGCGGTGCGCGCAACCTCGAGCAGTTTGTCCGCGGCGCCGCCTACGAACAACGCATTCACGATTTCGCGCTTGATTTCGAGCGACGGCTCCACCTGATAGAGCTGCCAGAGTTCCGCGTGTGCCCCGAGAACGCCCAGTTGGTTGATGGCGACGTGCCGCAGATCAGGATTTTTCTCGCCTTTGGCCGCGCCCAACAGTTGATCTTTGGCGCCTGAAACCATCAACGCGTGCAGCACAGCGCGCTTCACTGCCGTATCGTTCGTGGCGCCATAGACTTCGCCCAGCTCATGCGTTGCGCCCATCACGCCCAAGTAATTGACGGCCTTCATCTGCAGGTCCGGATTAGAACCGCCTTTGGCCATCTGGACTACTAACTTGCGCGCGCTCGAGGAGCCGCTCTGCGCCAGAACAAACAGCGCGCGTTCTTTGATCTTGGGAGATTGCGAGCTATGCAGAAGTTTTTCGAGCAGCGGTGTGGCGCGCTCCGGATCGGAATTCATGAGACCGTTGAGCGCCATGAGCTTCAACTCCTCGTCGCCGGCTGAGTCCGGATTTACCGGCTTGCCCGAGGCCTGCTTCACCTCCATTTCCAGGGCTTTGGCGTCGTCCTGCCAACGGCTGCTCGCAAACTTGGTGCGAAGTTCCGTGAGCGAGGCCAGTGCATCCTCGCGTTTTCCTAGTTTGTTGAGTGCGTACGCCTTCCAGTAAAGTGCGCCGTCGGCCCTTGGTCCGCCTCGCGCCGCCACTTCTGCAAACTCCTCGACGGCCTGGTCCCACCGGCTGCGCTCGAGATCCCTCTGCCCGCGCTCATAATACCGCTCGTCTTCATCGGACCGCGGAGGACGCGGCGGCTTTGGAGCTGCCTGCAATGCGAAGGGTGCGGTTCCGAAATCCATCGGAACGCGGAGTCCGAAGGCAAGCGCCGGCCCAGGAGGTTCGGGAGCTTCGGGCGCTTCGGGTGGCCCCTGGAAGATTGGCGCCAGCGCAGGCTTGGGAGTCATGCCGGGCTCGGGAGAAAGCGGCGGCATGGGAGCCAGGGCGGGCTCCGGCGTGATTTCAGCCTCGGGAGTAAACGGGAAATCCGGAGCCATGGCCGGCTCAGGCGGCAGCGGCGGCATGCTGTCTGGAATTTCTCCGGGAGCTATTACGGGCGCAGACGGCGCCATTGGCGCGCGACGCCATGGTCGCGGCACTCGAAGCGGTGCCTCCCGCGGGGCTCTCGACGCGGGCGGAGGCAAAGGCGTCTCTTGAGCCAAGAGTAGAGCGGGCGGCCGCGGCGCCTTCCAACCGGGCATGCTGACCAAATTCTCCGATCGCGCGACGCACGTTGCACCCAGCGCAACCACGATACCGATACCTGTTCTGAAGACCCTGTTCATTGCTGCTCCATTCGCTGTCACTGCTATTTGTTTTCCCCGTTCGGCTTTCCACTCTCACGTGGCCCTTGTTTCTTCGAGTCCTTGCCGGCTTTGGATTTCGCGTCCTCTTTGGCAGATTTTTTGGCCGGACTGGCCTCCGCCGGTCGAACATCGGCGGCTTCCTGGTCGCGCTCGGCAGCTTCCTGATCTCGCTCAGCGGCTTCTTGATCGCGTTCGGCGGCTTCCTGGTCGCGCTCGGCAGCTTGTTGATCTCGCTCGGCAGCTTCCTGATCCTGTTCCGCGGCTTCCTGATCGTGCTCCCCAGCTTCCTGGTCGCGCTCGGCAGCTTCCTGATCCTGTTCCGCCATCTCTTCGTCGAGCTCGCCGATCTCGTCGTCCTGATCCAGCTCGCGCTCAGCGCGCCTGGTCTCCGGAGGCTTTACCGTCGGCTGTTGTTTCTCGCCTGGCTTGTTCTGAGTTGCGCCGGCCTTATCGGCAGAGCGACTCGCATCTTTGCCTGCTTTATCCGCCTTGGTCTGCTGCGCGGTCGCTGCCGCAGCCATCATTCCGGCCGTCAGAACCGCCAAGATTGCCAGTGTCCGCATGAATTCCTCCTTCTAAAGAGACTTACTCTGCCCTTGACGCACGCGTCCTCGTTCACGCGCCTTCAGATTACTGCCGACCACCCGGATCTTGAATAGAATCCCCTCGGCTTCGATCCGCCGCCGTATATCGTCGAATTCGGCCGAATCGAGTTTCGACGGGCTGTGCGCAATATCCAGCAGCACACGTTCCAGCTCATCGAGCAGGTTCGATACTGATTTGTCTCCGCTCTTCAGCGCAACCTGACGATAGAGGCGGTTTTCGTTGACGAGATCCTCGGCGAGCACCTGCTGTTCAGAGATGTCCACCAGCCCTTTCGTTTCGTTGTTGGCCAGTTCGATCAAGATCATCTGCGAGCGCTCCAGGTGTTCGCCCACCGCGACCATTAGGATTCGCTCGCGCACCTGACCCGAAAGCGCAGCGACTTTGAGTTGCGATTTTTGAGAAATCCGGCCGGCCATGAACGCGCCCATCACAATTAAGGCCATGGCGCCCGCCAGCACCCATTTCCGCTGCCCGAACATCCAATCGAACCAGCGCCGCCTTCTGATTTCCACCGCCTCGATGGCGGGGTACACGCGTTGCCACACGCGGGTCTCGTAATTTTCGACCGGTTCCGGAACGGCCAGAGAATTCATGGCATCCAGAGTTTGCCGCAGCGATTCCAGGCTCGTGCGGCACGCTGCGCATGAGCCCAGGTGCTCTTCAGCCGATACGCCCGGAACGCGCTCGCCGTAGTAATAGAGAACCAGATCGTCTTCGCTGAGGTGTTTCATTGTGCCAGGCCCTTCACTTTGCCGGTCCCATTACGGGCTCGAGTGCCCGCCGTAGTTTTTGCACCGCGCGGAACACGCTGTGCTTGGCCGCGCCGGCATGGACTCCGAGCGCGCGGCTGATGTCCTCAATGCACATGCCTTCGTAGTGCCGCAGTACGAATGCCGTCCGTTCCATCGGACTCAATTGCTCGAGTGCCGCCCGGAGCAGTTCCTGGAGCTCGCCGCTGTACGCCAGCCGTTCAGGCGTAGGGTCATTAGCTACGGCGGCTGCAGCCATTTCCTTGCCCTCTTCATCGGCTACCTGGGGTTGCTGCACCTCGCGCCGCTTGCGCGCGCGGATCAGATCGAGCGAACAATTGGTTGCGATGCGGTACACCCAGGTTCCGAAACTGGCCCGGCCGTCAAACCTGTGAAGCTGCCGGTAGGCCCTCAAGAACGTCTCCTGAACCATGTCCTCGGCATCGTGCTCATTGCCTGTCATACGAAACGTCAGCCGGAAAACGTGGCGGCTATGGCGTTCCACCAGCACACGAAAGGCGTCGGGATTACCGGCGCGCACCTGTGCGACCGCGGTGGCATCGCTTTGTTCCATCCGGCTGCTCTTTAGACTTAGGAATTGTACGGCGGTTAGTTAAGTTAGCCTGTGATTTTGTGAGCTGGGGTCGGGAGCCGCCAAACCGGCGCTACCGCTTTCTCTTGGCCATCACTCTGACTTTGCGGGCTTTAGAGACCGCGCCCACGGTGAGGGCGTCTTCGACCACTTGCGCCTGCTCTTGCTGGTGGCGCTTGAGCGAGCCTGTGGCCGGGCTCGCGCTTTCCGGACGCCCCACGTAGCGCAGTTCGCGGCGCGTCGGCACGAGTAGAGGCTCGATCTGCTCCCGTATGAACCACCATGCGCCCATGTTCCGGGGCTCCTCCTGCACCCAAACCACCTCGCAAGTGAGCGGGTAGCGCAGCAGCAAATCGTTCAGTTGCGTCTGCCCGAAGGGATAGAGCTGTTCGATGCGGGCGATCGCGATATCGCTCGAATTGCGTTCGTCGCGAGCAGCGATCAGATCATAGTAGATGGGCCCCGTGCAGAAAATTAGCCGTGAAACGCGGCCTGCTTCGATCTCGCCGGTTTCGTCGAGCACCTCGCGGAAGCCGCCCCCGGTGAGTTCGGCCACCGTCGAGACAGCGCGCGCGTGGCGCAACAGTCTCTTGGGCGTGAACATGACCAGTGGTTTGCGCATGCCGCGCCGGTCGGCGCCGCCGCACATCTGACGCCGCAACAGGTGGAAGTACTGTGCGGGTGTGCTCGCGTGGCACACCTGCATATTCTGTTCCGCGCAAAGATCGAGAAATCGTTCGATGCGCGCGCTCGAGTGCTCCGGCCCCTGGCCTTCGTAGCCGTGCGGCAACAGCAGTACCAGTCCGCTGGGTTGGCCCCATTTGGCTTCGGCGCTGGCGACGAACTGATCGATCACGATCTGCGCGCCGTTGGCGAAATCACCAAACTGCGCTTCCCACATCACCAGCGTCAGCGGATCGGCCACGCTGTAGCCGAATTCAAAACCCATTACGGCGTACTCGCTCAAGGAGCTGTCGAAGACATCGAAGCGCGCCTGGTCAGGGGCCAAGTGCTGGAGCGGAGTGTACTTGCGCCCGGTTTCTGAATCGTAGAACACCAGGTGCCTCTGGCTGAACGTGCCGCGGCCTGAGTCCTGGCCGCTCAGCCGTACCGGCGTACCCTCGAGCGCCAATGTGCCGAAGGCCAGCGTCTCTCCAAAGGCCCAGTCGACAGGTCCACCCTTTTCGAAAGCTTCCTTTCGTTTCTCCACAAAACCGTGCAGCTTGGGATGCAGATGGAAATTCTCCGGAAAAGAAGTCACTCCATGCACTACCTGAGCCAGCATGTCCTGATCCACCGCGGTTGCGTGCTGCGCGCTCGTGAAATCGTCTTCGGAAACCGCGGTCAGCTCTTGCACTTCGAAGCGCTCCGCACGCTGCTGGGCTGCATCGAAAGCCTCCGAAAGGCGCTGGGCCTCGCGCTTGCGCATGGCCCGGGCTTCGTCTCCGCTGACGATATCTTCACGCGTCAAACGCTCCGAGTACAAGGTCGCGACCGAGGGATGAGCTTTGATCTTCCGGTAAAGTAGCGGCTGCGTGTAACTGGGATCGTCGGCCTCGTTATGGCCCCACCGGCGGTAGCAGAACATATCGATCACAACGTCTTTCTTGAACTGTTGCCGGTAATCGAACGCCATTTGCGTCACGCGAATTGCGGCTTCGGGATCATCCCCGTTCACATGGAAAATGGGCGCCTGCACCATGCGCGCCACGTCGGTAGAGTACGGCGTTGAGCGCGCTTCGTCGGGAAGCGTAGTGAAGCCGATTTGGTTATTGATGATCAGATGAATGGTACCGCCCGTCGAGTAACCATCAAGCTGTGAGAGATTCAGCGTTTCAGCAACCACTCCCTGGCCGGCAAAAGCCGCGTCGCCGTGGATCAGAAGTGGAATCACGCGCTCGCGGTTGGCATCGCCCAGCCGGTCCTGTTTCGGTCGCACGATGCCTTCAACCACCGGGTCCACAGCTTCCAGATGGCTCGGATTCGGGGCTACCGAAACCACGATTTCGTTGCCATTGACCGATCGGCGCACTCCGCTCGAACTGAGGTGGTACTTCACGTCGCCTGAACCCTGGGTGCTGGTGGGATCGATATTTCCCTCGAATTCGGAGAAAATCTGCGGCAGCGGCTTCCCCACGATGTCCGCGAGAACTGTGAGCCGCCCGCGGTGCGCCATTCCCATGACGACTTCGTGAACATTGCGGTCCGCGGCGCGATCGAGCACCTCGTGCAGAATGGCGATCGCCGTCTCGGCCCCTTGCAGCGAGAATCGCTTCTGCCCCACGAAGCGGGCTTGCAGGAAGTTCTCGAATTCTTCCGCGCCGATCAAGTCCTCGAGGATGCGCACCCTGACATCCCGGTCGAGCGACCAATTATTGGCCTCGGGCTCCATGCGCTGCTGCAGCCAGCGCTTCTCCTCCGGGTGCTGTATGTTCATGTACTCGCACCCGATCTTGCCGCAGTAAGTCTGGCGGAGTGTCTCGAGAATCTCTCGCAGTGTCGCAACGGGCTTGGGCGCACCTTCACCGATGGCCTCGCCCAGCGACCCCGTAAGGAATTCGCGATCGAGGTCCCAGATGGTCAGCCCGTAGCGCAGCGGATCGAGTTCCGGGTGGTAACTCGGCTCGCCGCCTAACGGATCAAGGTCGGCGATCAGGTGGCCCCGCACGCGATAAGCGTTGATTAACTGCAACACTGCGGCTTCTTTGGCCACTTCCGCCAGGCGCGGCTCAACACCGGGCAGGCTCGCCTGGCGATCCGGCTCCCAGCGTACCGGATTATAGGGCAGCTTCAGGTGCTCGAAAATTTCCTCGTAGTATCCGTCGTCGCCATTCACCAGCGATTGCAGCTTCCCGAGGAACATGCCGGATTCCGCGCCTTGAATGATGCGGTGATCGTAGGTGCAGGTGAGCGCCATCACTTTGCTGATGCCAAGGGTGGCGCGCGTTTCGGGCGCCGTGCCCTGGTATTCGGCGGGGTAGTCGATGGTGCCGATGGCGATGATCGCGCCCTGGCCCGGCATCAGCCTGGGAATCGACTGCACCGTTCCAACCGTACCTGGATTCGTGATCGAAATCGTGGTGTCCTGGAAATCCGCGGCGGTCAGTTTGCCTGTGCGGGCGCGGCTGACAAGATCGTCAAACGCGCTGACGTACTGCTGAAAATCCATCTGGCCCGCGTTCTTGATGTTCGGAACCAGCAAGCTGCGGTTGCCGTTCTTACGCTCCACGTCTACCGCGATGCCCAGATTAATCAGCCTGCGCACCAGCCGGTGCGGCTGGCCGTCTTTTTCGGCATAGGCGTCGTTGAGCTGCGGGAAATATTCCAGCGCGCGCACGATGGCCCAGCCGATGATGTGCGTATAAGAAACCTTACTCTTGCCGAGCAGCGTCCGGTGGTGGTTGATCATCCGGCGGTTTTCGTCGATGACTTTGACCGGGATGGTGCGCTGCGAGGTAGCCGTTGGAATCGAGACGCTGGCTTCCATGTTCTCGGCGATGCGCGCGGCAGCACCGCGTAGAGGGACCATCTCTTCTACCGCCGCTCCCTTTTCCGGCTGCAAGCCGGGCGCGGGCGCTGTCCTCAAGCCGGGCGCGGCCGCTGGAGTTTCCATGGGTAACCTATTTTCTGCCGGAACAGATTGTGCTGGTTCCTCTGGCGTTTTAGGCGATTGAGCAGCGGGAGCGCCGTCACCGCCGCCATTCTCAAACAACTGTTTCCAACTATCGTCCACGGCCCCATGGTCGTGCAGATATTGTTGATAAAGCTCGTCTTCGAGCCAACTGTTGACACCCAGATCCGGATCGGATTTCACTGCCATGAGGAAAGGTGCTTTCTGTTCTTAGCATACCCCGGCTATGGGTTCCCGGCTTTGGATCGCGGGATCGAAAAATCGAAAAATAGAAACGAAACCCAATTCTTCCTCAAGCTCAAGCAACGAAGACACATCTATCCGCTGTGACTATCTACTTTCGGAAGAAGCCATATATCTGACACTAGTATTAGTGTCATATAAAAACGCCCTCCGATCCCGACCTGGAGCTCCGCGCCAAACTCCTTCTGGTCTCGGGTCTCTCCGCGAAATGCTGCCCGGCTCATTTGGAACGTAAACGCGCCTGTGGACAGCTCACCTTCATTGCGCCGACGGCAAGAACCTGCATTCCCAATTTCAGATTTCCGTACGGGTCGATGGCCAGCCGAAAACTCTCCATATTCCGGCCGCGTTGGCGGAGAAGGTACGAGAGAAAATTGAGATGCGCCGGCGTTTTGACTCCGCCGCCGCGACCATCTGCCGTCTTAACCTGAAGCGGTTTCTCGAAGAAGAGCAAACCCGCTAGCCTCGCTAGCCGGATGTCCAGACACCGTTTGGAGGCTGATCTCGATAAAGTATTGGGCTTCTCCGCCCTGGTGGACGCTTTGCCCGAGGGCCGGGAGTTTCCACAGCACCGCTTACCCCGCTTACCCCGGACCCCGCCCGAGCTTTGGTTGACGGCCTCGCGCCTATGTGCTAACTTGTTTTGTTCAAACGTATTTCGCGGCTTCTCCTTACATTTCTATGGACGAAACATTACGCGCTCTGGGTGGGATTCTGCTGAAAGCCATACCCACCTTCGTCCTGGTCTTTGTGCTGTACCTCTATTTGGGTCGTGTGTTCTTCCGGCCGCTTGAAAAAGTGCTGCGCAAACGCTACGAAGCCACCGAAGGCGCGCGAAAACTAGCCGACGAAAGCCTAGCCAATGCCACGGCCAAAACCGAAGAATACGAAGCTGCCATGCGGGCAGCGCGAGCCGACCTCTACCGCGAACTCGAACAGCTAAGGCGTGAATTGCAGCAGGAACGCGCGGCGAAGCTCGAAGAGGCGCGGCACAAGGCCGAAGCCCAGGTGACCGAGGGCAAGGCGCAGCTCGCAGCCCAGGTGCAGGAGCTCAAGCAGACGCTGGCGGCCGAGAGCGAAGCGCTGGCCAACCAGATTGCGGATTCCATTTTGAGACGGAGGACCGCATGAAACTGGCGTGGATCACCGCGGTGGCTGCTTGTTGGTTGCTTGCAGCCATACCGGCGCACAGCCAGGGGCACTCTCAGCCTGCGGCCTCTCAACCCGCGGCGTCGACACCCTCGTCGGAACAGGCCGCGGCGTCGACGGCGGCAACAGAAGCAGCGCAGGGAGAGCAGTCTCCGGCTACCAAGAGCGAAGAAGGCGAAGGCGCGTCGCCGCTATGGGCGTGGATCAATTTCGCGCTGTTGGCCGGAATTCTTGGATACCTGATGGTGAAGAAGGGCGGCCCGTACTTTGCCTCCCGCACGCAGGCTATCCGCCGGGGCATTCTCGAAGCCGATGAAATCCGCCGTAATGCCGAAGCCAGGGCGGCGGAGGTGGACCGCATGCTGGCTGGGCTCGACGCGGGTATTCAAGGGCTGCGCACAAGCGCCCGCAAAGAGCAGGCCGCGGAGGCGGAGCGCATTAGCCGGCAATCCTCCGCAGACATGGCGCGTATTCAGGAACATGCGACGCATGAAATCGATTCCGCCTCCAAGGCCGCCCGCATGGAGCTGAAACGTTATGCCGCAAAACTGGCCGTGGATCTGGCGGAACAGAAGATCAGACAAAAGATGTCGCCGGACGTGCAGGCCGCGTTGGTGGAGAATTTCGCCCGGAATCTGGAGCTTCCCGCCGCGCCACCGCATCCCAACAAATAGACCTCAATGATTTCTCAGGCTATCGTTTCACGCTACGCGAGTGCTCTGGCTGACGTGGTCACCGGACCATCGGGAATGGATGCGGCGCAGGCGATCCGTGAACTACGCAGTTTTAATGCGTTGATCTCCGAATCGCCGGAGCTGCGCAATGCGCTGGCGTCACCGGCCGTCGCGCCTGCTCGAAAACTAGCGGTAGTGGGACGCATTGCTGAGAAACTGGATCTGAGCCGGATCACGCGGAATTTTCTATTGGTACTGACTGACCACCGGCGCGCGGCCGCGCTTTCGGAAATGATCGAGGCCTTCGAAATCGGATTGGACGAGCGTCTGGGATTTCTGCGCGCCGAACTTCTCTCAGCGCAAGAACTGGATCAGAAACAGCAGTCGCAGCTATCGGAAGAATTGGCGCGCCTGACCGGCAAGGAGGTGCGCGCGCGTTTTACGGTTGCCCCGGAGCTGATCGGCGGCGTTGTGGCGCGCATCGGATCGACCGTATATGACGGCTCCGTACGAGGACAACTGCAAACGATCAGCCGCAGGCTGGCGGGGGAATAAATGCAGAAGTCGGGAGACAGGAGTCAGCCATGCCTCCGGCGGTGCCGGATTGAATGAACAGCCTGTGACTTCGACCGCAGCCAACTGCCGGCTTCCCGCGCCGCAGTTTTTGGGGAGACAGCCGATGTTGGAAATAAACGGCTTGACTGGAAGTCACAGATCAGGAGTAAGAATTTTTGAGGTGCTATGGCTCAACTTCGAGCTGACGAGATAACGAGCCTGTTACGACAGGAAATTGAGAACTACGAGCGCGCCATCGACGTGAGCGAGACGGGCTCGGTCATATCGGTCGGAGACGGCATCGCACGCATACACGGCCTGGAGAAGGTCATGGCCGGCGAGCTGATCGAGTTTCCGCATAATGTTTCCGGAATCGCCATGAACCTGGAAGAAGACCAGGTGGGCGCGGTGCTGCTGGGCGACTACACGGTCATCCGCGAAGGCGATGAAGTGAAGCGCACCTCGCGCATCATGTCCATCCCGGTTGGCGAAGGCATGGTAGGCCGCGTGGTGGATGCGCTGGGGGCGCCCATTGACGGCAAAGGTCCCATTCACGCCGATGCCTTTAACCCTGTAGAGCGGCTGGCGCCTGGCGTGATCGATCGCCGTCCGGTGAAGGAGCCGTTGCAGACCGGCATCAAAGCCATCGACGCCATGATTCCCATCGGACGCGGCCAGCGCGAGCTGATCATCGGAGACCGGCAGACCGGCAAGACCGCCATCGCGCTCGACACGATCATCAATCAAAAAGGCGGCGACGTCATTTGCATTTACGTGGCGATCGGCCAGAAACGCTCCACCGTGGCACAGGTGGTGAAGACGCTGGAGGACTACGGCGCGATGGATTACACCATCGTGGTGTCCGCCACCGCATCAGATCCGGCGCCCATGCAATATTTGGCGCCCTATTCGGGCTGTGCCATGGGCGAGTTCTTCCGCGACTCCAAACGTCACGCGCTTTGCATTTACGACGATCTTTCGAAGCACGCTGCCGCGTATCGCGAGATTTCGTTGCTGCTGCGGCGTCCGCCCGGACGGGAAGCATTTCCGGGAGATGTTTTTTATCTGCACAGCCGCTTGCTCGAGCGGGCCGCAAAACTGAACGATGCGCTCGGCGGCGGTTCGCTCACATCTCTTCCCTTTATCGAAACGCAGGCCGGCGACATTTCCGCCTACATTCCCACCAATGTCATCTCCATTACGGACGGCCAGATTTTCCTGGAGAGCGATCTGTTTAATTCCAACGTGCGGCCGGCGATCAACGTCGGCATCTCGGTAAGCCGCGTGGGCGGTAACGCGCAGATCAAAGCCATGCGGCAGGTGGCAGGCACGCTGCGTCTGGATCTGGCACAGTATCGTGAACTCGCGGCCTTCGCGCAATTCGGCTCGGAGCTGGACAAATCGTCGCAGGCACAGCTTAACCGTGGGCGCCACCTGGTGGAAATCCTTAAACAGGGACAATTCCAACCGTTGCCTGTCGAGCGGCAGGTTGCCATTGTTTTGGCGGGTACGGGCGGATTCCTGGACGACCTGCCGGTGGAGGCCTGCCGCCAATTCGAGCAAGGACTGTATGCGTTCATCGATAACTCGCATCCCTCCATCTGGGCGCAGATTCGCGAAAAGAAGGCTCTCGACGACGCATTGCGCGCCGAATTGCAGGGTGTCATCAAGGAATTCAAAGCGCGGTTCACCTCCGAAATGACACAGAGCTCGACGGTAAATGCCTAGTCTCATCGACATCCGGCGCCGTATTCGTTCGGTGCGTAATACGCAGCAGATCACCAAAGCCATGAAGATGGTTTCGGCGGCCAAACTGCGCCGTGCGCAAGATCGTGTGATTGCGGCTCGTCCTTATGCCACGCTCTTGCGCAAAGTGCTCTCGAACCTCGCGGTAGCGGTGGCCGTTGAGCAGGCCGCCTCCAATCCGCTGTTGGCGCGACGGGCCGAGCGACGCATTCTGCTGTTGCTGTTCACGAGCGACAAGGGGCTCGCCGGTGCGTTCAATTCGAACCTGATCAAGGCCGCGCAGAAGTTCATGGGGGAGCACCGCGACTCGGAATCCCTCGAGCTGGAAATCATCGGACGTAAGGGGCGCGACTTCTTCCGGAAGCGCGGCGCTCACATCGTGGGCGAGCACATCGGCGTGCTGGCGAATCCGCGCTGCGAAAATGCAGCCGCCATTGCGCGTAAGGTCATCGAACGTTTTCGTGCGGACGAGATAGACGCCGTGTACCTGCTGAACAACGAATTCAAGAGCATGGTGTCGCAGCGGCTGGCGGTGAGCCGCCTGCTGCCCGTCGAAATTCCGGCGCAGGTGGAGGCGGTCGATTACATTTTGGAGCAGCCGCCGAACGAGATGCTGGAAAGCATGCTGCCGCGCTTTGTGGAGATTGAAGTCTATCGGTCAATGCTCGAGACTGGGGCCACTGAACTGGCCGCGCGCATGATGGCCATGGATGCAGCCACTACGAACGCGGGCGAAATGATCAGCACGCTGACTTTGAACATGAATCGCGTGCGCCAAGCCAGCATCACCAAGGAAATCATCGAAGTGGTGAGCGGGGCGTTGGCGCTAGAGTAGGGCGCTCGAGTAGGAGACCGGAACACTCGGTCAAGTCCATCATCAGACGCGGGACCGGGGGCGAATGAAGGAAGTTATGGCATCGTCAACAGGAAAAACGGTAATCGGTAAAGTCGTGCAGGTGGCCGGACCCGCGGTGGATTGCGAATTCCCGGAGGGGCAGGTGCCCGAGGTCCACACCGCGATCCGCATCACGAGTGAAGGCTATACTGTTCCACAGCCCATCGACATCATTTGCGAAGCGCAGCAGCACTTGGGCGAAGGCCGCGTGCGCACTATCGCGCTGAAACCCACCGAAGGCTTGGTGCGCGGCATGCCCGCGGAAAGCCTGGGCCACCCGGTGATGGTGCCGGTGGGTAATGAAACCCTGGGCCGCGTGATGAACGTGATCGGCGAGCCCGTGGATCAGATGGGTCCCATCCAGGCCAAGAAATTCTATCCGATTCATCGGCCCGCGCCGTCGTTCGAGGATCAATCTACGAAGCTCGAAATGTTTGAGACAGGCATCAAGGTGATCGACCTGATCGAGCCCTATCTGCGCGGCGGAAAAATCGGCCTGTTCGGCGGCGCCGGCGTGGGCAAGACCGTCATTATTCAGGAGCTGATCAACAATATCGCCATGAAGCACGGCGGTGTTTCGGTCTTCGCGGGCGTGGGCGAGCGCACGCGCGAAGGCAACGATCTCTGGCTTGAAATGCAGGAGTCGGGAGTTATCGATCCGCACGACTACACCAAATCGAAGTGCGCGCTTGTATACGGTCAGATGACCGAGCCGCCCGGGGCACGCCTGCGCGTAGGACTCACCGGTCTCACGGTGGCCGAATATTTTCGCGACGAGGAGCACCAAGACGTTCTGCTGTTCATCGATAACATTTTCAGATTCACGCAGGCGGGCTCGGAAGTATCTGCTCTGTTGGGCCGCATGCCTTCAGCCGTGGGTTATCAACCGAACCTGGCGAGTGAAATGGGCGAGTTGCAGGAGCGGATCACTTCCACCAAAACCGGTTCCATCACCTCCGTGCAGGCCATTTACGTGCCTGCCGATGATTACACCGATCCCGCACCGGCCACGGCTTTCGCGCACCTGGACGCCACCACCAACCTGTCGCGCGCGATTGTCGAACTGGGCATCTACCCCGCGGTCGATCCGCTGGCATCCACGTCGCGCATTCTCGATCCGCGCGTGGTCGGCGATGAGCATTACGATGCGGCGCAGTCGGTGAAAGGAATTCTGCAGCGTTATAAAGACCTGCAGGACATCATCGCCATCCTGGGAATCGACGAATTGTCGGACGAAGACAAGTTGACCGTAGCGCGCGCGCGAAAAATTCAGCGCTTCCTGTCTCAGCCCTTCCATGTGGCCGAACAGTTCACCGGCATTCCGGGCAAATATGTGAAGCTCGCGGACACCATTCGCGGGTTCAAGGAAATTGTCGACGGAAAGCACGACGATGTTCCCGAACAGGCCTTCTACATGCAGGGGACCATCAAGGACGTGGTGGAACGGTCCAAAGTTCTGAAAGCGGCTGCATAACATCAGATGGCGGACGCATTCGAGTTCGAAGTGGCAACGCCGGAGCGCCTGATCGTTCAGGAGCGGGTGACCGAAGCTCAAATTCCGGCGCGCGATGGTTACATTGGTGTGTTGCCGGGACACGCGCCGCTGGTGGCAGAACTCCAGAACGGGGTGCTGAGTTACGTAACAGGGGGCAGTACGCGCTATCTTGCGATTCACGGCGGGTTCGTCGAGGTGCTGCCCGATCAGGTGCGGGTCTTGGCCGACCTGGGTGAGCGAGCAGAAGAGATTGACGTGCCGCGCGCGCAAGCGGCGCTCCAGCGCGCACAGAAAGTCATCGAAGAGGCGCACGTGGACCTTGACCCGGCGTCAGCGCTGGCTGAAATGCAAAGAGCGCAGGCGCGACTGGAAACCGCGGCGAAACGCTAAGCTTCGCGGGCACCTAGCTAGCTTAGCTAGAGGTGAATTTTTTAAAAAAAAGCGGTGAGTCGGAAATCTCGGCGTTAGTTAGCAGAGCAGCAAGGTACAATAGAAAGATTCGGGCCGTGGCGCAGCCTGGCTAGCGCGCTTGCTTGGGGTGCAAGAGGTCCCGGGTTCAAATCCCGGCGGCCCGACCAAAATCCTCAAAGACTTACAGTTAACCGACCTTCCTCAACTGCTCGTTTGGCGTCCAATTTGGAGTCCAAAGTCTCCTGCTCCCATGGGCATTGGGAGATGTGGGTATTGATCGATGCCCGCAGTTAACTTCTTACTTGCATGATGATGCCAGTCATGGGCATGATCGGCAACATCCTTTTGTGTGTTCGCTCGTGGGAGAAGAATACACAATGTTCTCTTATATGGACGATGCCCCGACCGCCTCTTATATTGGTGGGACCCTGACTGCACAAAAAGTTGCCCACCTTCTTAAGACAGCAACCGGTCGCGCCGCGGTGACATGTGTTGCTTGTCCAGACCTGACAATACGACAATTGCCAACTAACCCATTAATTTCATTAGTCTCAACTTTATCGGTTGGCCAGTCGCCCCCCGACAATCCTACAGTTGTGTCACTGTTGTTGGCACAATCCTACCTAGCTGCGCGACGGTTCCCAGGCTGCCGACGACCCGCCCACTGGTCAGGAAGCTAAACACCTCGGCATAGGGCGGGACCTACCTCAATCGAGCGACCGAATATGGGAATGGTTGATCCGTCATGCAACCACGGTCGACGCTTAACGGCGAGGTCAAACTAGCTCGAAAGGCTGGGACTAAGGATGCGCCCAACGCTGACAACCCGAGCGCCAAAACGGCTGCCAGCGTCACTGCGGGATTGTATGGACTCATGCCGTAAAGTTGATCGTTCTTGGTTCTTCTTCGACCTTGTTCTTAATAAGGGGGCTGGAGGTTGCTACCAAGTTCAACATAGTGGTTGCTACCGGAATTTGGTTGCAAGTTGCGGACTGAAAGAACCTTACTGCCTGGATATTGATGGCGACTCCGCCAGTGAGCGCTCGAGAAGGTCGACGCCCAGGAGACACGTTTCCTTCCGCTTGCAACACTTCTCCTGAATGAGACTCAGAAATTGGCGGCGAGGAAGAGATCCGATAACATTCGAACGTAAGTGTAAGCGTACGCCCGGCCGTCTGTAGAAAGGATCAGATCCTGAATCTCAGCGACGCCTGCGGGATCGGCGGGCATGAACTGCTTCCAGAGCTCCCGCTGGCCGGTGCGGATATGCTGCCGGTATACCTTGGCCGGCAATGACGGAAAGTCATACAGGTAGAGCCATTCGCCGTCGTTGCTCCAACCGACGGGCTTGTCGTCCTGCTGGGCCGTACCGGCGGCTTGGGGATCACCGCCGGGCAAGGGATAGGGCCACAGCTTGCCTTCCCGATCGCGTACCACAACCCGGCTTTGGTCGGGAGACATCGCCGTTCCCGTTCGTCCTTCCGGCGTGATAGCGCGGGGCTCGCCATCGGGCACCTTTTGCAGCCAGACCCGGAACCGCTTGCCCGGTTGCGCGCCGACAAACAGCACCTCGTTGGACTTTAGCCATCGCGACTGGGTGCGAAAGGAATAGCGGTCAATTCCACCGGCCGGCAACGTGCGCGGGGCGCCTGCGCCGGTGGGAACGACGACGAGGCGCTCGGGCACGGACATGGAGTCGGTGAGCGCCCATTTCCCGTCCGGCGAAAGAGCCATGCCAACGCCATCACTCAGGCGCACTGCGGCAGCCCCATCGACACCGCGCACATAGACACCGCGGACATAGACACCCGAGGTGCCGTTGAACTCGCCGTATTCATCGAACAGAATCGTCTGGTGATTTTCGGATAACGCCCGCACCGATGATGCATCGAACCAACCCAATTCTCGCTCCCCCGGTTGTTCGGGAACCGCCGCGATCACGCCACCGCGCGTGGCATCCCGTACGAACAGCAGCCGTCCTTGACGATCGATATCCTGAAGGAGAGCCACTCCGGGGATGGTCATTACGACGCGCGGCGGTCCGCCTCCCGCGATGGAGTAAATGGCCGTCGCAGCGCCAGCCGGCGCGCCACCAAACCAGAGTTCTTTCGCATTCCGCCAGGCCAGTTCCGTGATCTGGCTCCAATTCGCAACCAGCGCATGCTTCTTGCCGTTGCGATCAATGGTAATGATGGAGCCGGCGTAATCACTCTGATTTCCCCGGTGTTCGATGAAGGCCACGGTATCGCCATCAGGCGAGACGCGGATGCGGCTTATCAGGTTGGTCGAGGTCCGGTAAATGGGTGTGCCGATCGGATATTCCACCAGGGTCTGTCCTTCCACGCGCCAGCGCACCACCGCGAGGTTTTTGCCGTCGGGCGACCAATCGGCGGCGATGACGTTCTGGAGGAGATCGCGTGGTACTCCGCCGGCGTGCGACGCCCGGGCCAGAGTGCCAAAAAAGATGCCGACACCGCGCGTCTCGCGCTGAATGGCCATCTCGCCTGCCGATGAGATCGCCAAAATCTGTGCCTGCGCGATGCCAAGCGCACGGGATAGGCTACCTTCAGGCCGTGTGGTATACAATTCCGCGGGCCGTCCTTCCCAACCGGCTGCGTAAACGATCGTGCCGTCCGGGGCGAACCGGGCGGTCTGGATGGTGCCGCGTTGCATCGTCAAGCGTGTAAAGGTGGGTGTTCGATGCGGCCGCCCTCGGGAAAGGAAGAACAAGCTCACGCATATGGCAATGAGTGCGCGAGTTTCAGAATGCACTCGAGACCGCGGGGTTCGAGGTGCGGTGCCAGATCATATGGGCCAAGAACACATTCGCTTGGGGCTTCGGCCGCTACAAGTTCCAGCACGAACCGATCTTCTATGCCCACGCTGCGGGTCAGAAGGACGCCTGGTACGGCGACGAGTCGCAGTCAACGCTGTGGCAAGAGAAGAAGCCAGCCGCAAACCGGATGCACCCGACGGCCAAACCCGTTGAGCTGGTTGAGCGCGCCCTACTGAACAGCAGTAAGTCGGGCGACCTCGTGGTCGACCTGTTCGGCGGCTCCGGCTCAACACTCATCGCCTGTGAACGGCGCGGACGGAAAGCCCGGCTTATGGAGATTGACCCGAAGTATGCCGACGTGATCGTGCGCCGCTGGCAGGAGTTCACAGGCAAGCAGGCCGTCTTGGAAGACGGACGCCCGTTCAACGAACTGGAACAGGAGCGGGTAGGAGCGGCCGCATGAATCGAGCGCTGCCGCCAGGAGATCGAAGTAGGCGGCCAGAAGATCTCCTGCGCGGTGATTGAGTTGAAGCCAGCGGATGGTTTATTTTTCCGAAGTAGCCGAGGTTTGGACCTCACTAATGCGTGGAGCCGCGGTCGCTGATCACAGAAGGCAGCAGATTCGTTCTGGTGCCCAGAGCGCACGTGTGCGTTCAACTCTTCGGTCCAACGCAATCGGCCTCAAAAGGCCGACCGCTCAAGCTCTCCGGGTCGTGTGCAAAGCAAACCATCTGCCAGCCGCTGGGCAGCTTGAAGACCTGGCGGATCTCAATTTAGTCCGCTGATTCGTGGTTCTGTTCGGCCTCGGCTGCAGAAAAACGCAATTCATCCCGCAACCGACGCTGGATAAGTGTTGAGAGAAACTGTTTTCCAGCAGGAAGTATCACCCAGAATTCCTCGGGATACGAACAATACCGAATGTATCCGAGGGATTCGAGACTGCAAAGCTGCTGATATTGCGAAGACTGTGGCGACGATGATTCGTAATAACACGGCTCTCCGGGCGAGACAGCCAGTCGGTGCCTTCTTGCCCATGAGAGATCCGCTGGCCCATGGAACATTCATGTGTCGCTCCGCGCCAGACCGCAAAGAACAGCATCGAGTCTGCAGACTCGAGCTCCCTACGCAGCTTCGCGCCAGCTGTACCAATGATGAAGGCCGCCGAGCCGTCGGTTCGGGGTGTCCTTATCCAGGGAATCGTGAATCCGATCCTCGTGGTGGTAGTTCACGTAATCGAGAATGAGCCACCGCAAATGTCGTTCGTTCAGAGCGATGATATGGTCGAGCATCTCGCGGCGGCAGCTTCCCACCCAGCGCTCTGCGATCCCATTTGCCAAGGTGCCTGAACACTCGTGCGCTTCGGCTCCAAACCGGTTGCCTTCAGGAAGGCGATCACATCGGCATCGAATTTCGAGTCGTGGTCCAGGATGGCATAACGATACGGAGCAGCCTCGGGAAACGCCTCACGCAATTGTTGCACAACCCACTCGGCGGTCGGATGACGAGTGACGTTGAAGTGCAGGATTCTGCGACGCTCATGCTCGATCACGAAGAAGCAATAGAGGAGGCGGAAGGTCAGCGTGGGCACGGTCAAGAAGTCGAAGGCGACGACCCCCTCGCGATGATTGGCCAGGAAGGAGAGCCAGCGTTTGGCTGGATCGATGCGGCGCGGCCGCACGCGTCGGAGGTATCTGGCGACCGTGCGTTCGGAGACCTCGAAGCCGAGCTTCAAAAGCTCTCCATGGATCTTGGGTGCGCCCCACTCTGAATTCTCTTCCGCCATCCGACGGATGAGTGCGCGGATCTCTTCGCTGATCTTCGGTCGGCCGCCGTGCGGTCTAGATCGCCAGCGCCAGTACAGGCGAAAGCCCGCCCGATGCCATCCGACCACCGTCTCCGGTTTCACCATGACCAGAACATCCGACCAGCGCGGCAGCAGGTCGCCGTGCTCAAACGGAAACGACCGCGACCTTCACTGAACGGCCTCGACCGCCTTTTCTGAGGAGTTTTCGACCTCCATCACCGGTATGAACGGCGCGCAGCCTGAAACGTCGAGGGCTGAGAGGTGGGCGCGATGTTCATCACCTCAGGAATTTCCACAATAAAACCGTTCTCCGGTTTGTGGACGGCTCTCGGCTCCGGCGCATCTTTGGCCAAGGCCAAATGCGTGCGCGATTTGCCGTAGTAATGAAAGTAGCTTCGGAGGG
>QHXW01000352.1 GCA_003223115.1 Acidobacteriota bacterium | reverse complement strand
TCTGGCGACAGACTTGAACGTTACTAATCAGTCGGAACAAAATCACTTGATGTCCGCGTCTTCATTGTGCAGAATGTACTTCGTGGGTCTGAAGTGACTTGTCGCGTCGCCGCATTAGAACGGGCACAAATGGCCGGTTAAGTCCGGTTCTGTTCCCTTGACCTGTTCGCGACAACTACAGACGGCTCAATTTCGACCGAAGCGGTTACGCCGATACAATGGTGGAGTCGGAGTGTGGAGGCGAGAAATCATGCTGGATAAGAGCAGAGTAGATAGGGAGCTCGCGCGAAGGCTTTGCGCGGCTTTCGTAAGCCAACATATGGGGGTCAGCGTCGCAACCCAGTACAAGAAAACGCCGGAAGACGTGGGTGATCTATGGTACTTCCTAGCCGCTTTGGCAGACAAGTTGGCAAGGGAGAGCCAGAACGCCTTGTACCGCGACCTAGGACGGCTAGCGACTGAGATTATTCAATAGAGGGCACTGAGGTCGAGATGCACGGACGAACGGCGTATCCCAATCGCAAGATCTCCGAGACGTTCCTGAATTTCGCAGCGCCCGTCCTTCGTGATCTCCCCAGCGAGGCACTTGAACACCGGCCCGGGAAGCATTGCAGGCGTGCTTCACGGCCTGGAACGCAGTGGTCTTCGCGGATGTACTCAGCGACGGTCAGCATCTCGACGAGATTCGACGCCTCACGGCTGACAATCCCAAGACCGCCATGCTCATGGAACAACTGATCGCCCGTAAACGTGCGCTATTTGCCGACGACGAGCGACTGATTGGGAGTTGGGAAGTGACGCGGACGGAGGATGGTATCAACCTCCGCGCCGACGCGCGAGACCCGCATTCCTTGCCGCGAGATCCGCGGCAGAGATCATGAGGCGAGTGGCTTACCGCGCATGCACAAGCAATTAATTCGAAGGCGCACTCTGGTCCCCGCGTGACGGCATCCGGAAGTCATCCGGTTGGCAGTGTAACGCTCGACGGCTGGAAGTGCGGGTCAAGGAACCCGAAGTCCGGTTGTAGGAAGGGTGGACCGCGGAACCGGGGGACACCGTAAAGGCCGAGGCGAAATCCCTGGCTCAGCGCTTGTCATTCCTCGCGAAGCACAGATGCAGGATTGGCGCGGAGAGCTTCGCATGCAGCAGAAAGCGTCGCGCTAAAGACGATGAACAGTACGGCGGTTGCAGCGCACGTCACTGCAAAGAGATCGTTCACGGAAACGCCGTACACTACTCCACCGAATGTGGGAGCTAAGAAGATGAAGGCGACAACTCCAGCGGCCACACCTAAACCAGCGAACATCATCGGCTTCGCCGAGAGCATGCGAAGCACGTCTGTAGGTGGCGCGCCCAGCACTACACGGATACCGATCTCGCGCTTCATCTGAGCAATCGCGTACGATAACGCGCCGAAAACACCGAGAGCGGCTAGCACGGCAGCAACCACGCTGAATGCCGCGGACAGCCACGCGAGGGTGCGCTCGGGCCAGAGCGAAGCGTCCACTTCCTCCGCGAGTGTGTGGATCTCATCGAAAGGCAGCCGCTGGTCCATCGAGTGGAGCACGTGGCGAACAGGATCGATGATGGCCTTTGGATCATTCTGAGTACGCACGTGCAGAATGAACGACCCTCCATCCCCTGGCGCCCAAGACTGGTACACAGTCGGCTGAATGGCCTCGCGCAGGGAGCGGTACTTAGCGTCGCTGACGATGCCTATGATCTGGTAGCTCCCGTTGGCCGCTTGGCTCGAGAAGCCCTGCCCAAAAGTCCGCCCGATCGCCTCTCCAAGAGGGAAAAAGCGGCGCGCGAACGCCTGATTGACGATGGCCTGACGTGGCTTCGCCGGAACCTCGTCAGGGCGAAAGTTGCGGCCAGCGAGAAGTCGAATGCCCATCGTGTCGAAGTATTCCGGCGAAATCCAGTTGAGGCTGGTGTTCATGAAGTCACCCGGGGCTGCCGTCTGACCCGCTGGAGCGTAAGTCGTCTTGAGTCCGGTGCCACGCATTAGACCGCGTGACGCGACGCCGACAGACGCTACGCCGGGCAGTTCCCGGACTTCCGCTTCCAGCCGGAACCTCAGGTTTCGGGACTGCTGTGGCGTATAGCTCAGCATGCCTGGATCGACTGAGAACGTCACCACGTGGTCGCGATCGAAGCCCGGATCCAGTGCGCGGAGTTGGTGGTAGGTGGAAAGGAGGAGTCCAGCCACGGAAAGCAGGAGTGTGCACAGTGCCACCTGCAGTGCAACCAAGATCCAACGCAACGGCTGACGCGGAGTGGCACGGGAGGCCTTCAGAGCCGTGTGAAGATCTTGCCGTGTGGCCTGGACGGCTGCCGGCAGACCCGCCAGAAGCGCGCATGCGACGCAAAGTAAAAATGAGAAAGCGAGCAGACGCGTATCAGGTTTCAGGTCCAACGACAGCGTCAGCAAGGTTGCGTCAAGATCACGCAGCGGTGGCAAGACGCGGACCAGAAACGGTGTCGCTACCCAGGCCGTACAGACGCCCACAAGACCTCCCGTGGATGTTAGCAGCAGAATTTCCGTGAGCCACTGCCGGACCAAATGTTTTCCAGTTGCACCGACGGCGAGGCGAATGGCAATCTCACCGCGACGCGCTGCCGTGCGAGCCAATAACAGCCCGCCGACATTGGCGCAAACGATGAGCAGCAGCAGGGCGCCGCCGCTCATCAGCAGCAGAAGCGCGGATGAGAACTTGGGTCGCAGCAAGGATATACCGTTCGCGATCGGCTGCAGTTGGAACTCACCGGTGACCCAATAGCTGCTGTCTTGACGGCCGTGGAACTCCTCATCTAGCGCAGCCCTGAAAATGGATTCGGCTTCGGCGTGCGCGGCCGTCAGGGTAATTCCAGGGCGTAGCCGCGCTACGAGCGTATATCCCAACTTGCTAAAGGAGTTGGCGTCCGGATTGTCAAACAAACCCTCGGCCGCGATCAGCGGAATGAATACCCCCGGGCCGGTTTCAACCTGAACGCCGTGGAACCCGGGCGGCATGACTCCCACGATGGTGAACGCGCGATCCTGTAAGGTCAGCTTTTTGCCGATCACCGACGGATCGCCATGGTAACTCCGCATCCAAAGCGTATTACTGAGCACCGCGGGCAGCACATCGGACGCGTGCAGTTCATCGGCGGGCGTCAGCGTTCGTCCATACAGCGGTTGGAC
>QHXW01000351.1:2786-11385 GCA_003223115.1 Acidobacteriota bacterium | reverse complement strand
GCACATCGGACGCGTGCAGTTCATCGGCGGGCGTCAGCGTTCGTCCATACAGCGGTTGGACCCCCAGAGCGCTGAAGAAACTTCCGCTGACGATGTGACAACGGACGCTGTGCGCGCCGCCATTGTCGCGAACGGCGACGTTCCACTCGCTGTAGCCGAAGACCGCCGCGAAACCTTTATTGCGCTGCGCGAGCGCGCGGTAAGTGTTGTAGGTGAAGAAACTTCGAGGACCAAGCGGAGCCGCGACTTGCACCAGACGCACGAGCTCACCCGGTTTGCGGACCGGCAAAGGCCGCAACAGCAGAGCGTCCAGCAAGCTGAAGATTGCACTGTTCAGCCCGATGCCGAGGGCGAGCAGCAGGATCACACACGCGAAGAAGGCGGGCGATTTACGACCCAGCCGCAGAGCATAACGAATGTCCTGAATCAGGGGAGCGACCACAACCTCAACCCCAACTATGATATCGATTATTTGGCGGGAGCAGAGTGGCGTAACACTGTACACCAGCCTGGCGCTGGCAATTATTGCCCCTGGAAGGGACAGTCCAAACTTCATCGAACCCCGTATCCAGGGAGTTGGGGCCATCGCTCGCGATGAAACATTCCTAAACGCTACGCGACTCGTTACTTTGGCGCGAACAGTGGCGGGATCGAGGAATCAGAACTGGCTCGCCCGTCCACTGATACGATGTGGGGGCTGCACGATGGCCAAACTCATCTACTTTACGCCTACGTCGCTGGATGGCTTTATCGCGGATGAAACCGGCAACCTTGATTGGGCGGCGCCGGACGAGGAGGGATTTGCTTTCATCAACGATCTTCTTCGCCCCATCGGCTTCCTGGTCTGACGTCGGCCATGCTGAACTTCGCGCGGATCTGGCAAGCGGCCGACAAGATCGTCTATTCCAAATCGCTGGAGACCGTCTCTACACCGAAGACGCGTCTCAAGCGGGCATTCGATCCCCAGTTTGTTCGCGACCTCAAGGCTCAATTGCCTCACGATCTTTCGGTGGGTGGTCCCGCCCTCGCCGCCCATGCAATCCGGGCCGGGCTCGTCGACGAGTATCATCTGCTCGTCGTGCCTACTATGTTTGGCGGCGGCAAGCGGGTCCTGCCCAGCAACGTATGCGTAAGGCTGGATCTCCTAGACGAGCGCCGTTTTGCTAATGGAATGGTCTATCTTCGCTATCACACGCAGGCCTAATGGAGGCTGTCGCTCCTGGTTGGGAGCGCTGATCGCGCTCCCAACGAGAGCGCTAAACTTCGAGGAGCAACGAGGCGATGGACAACACGAGAGTATTCAGAATGGCGTTCGCAAGCGTCTACCCGCATTACATCACCAAGGCGGAGAAGAAGGGTCGTACGAAGGAGGAGGTGCATGCCATCATCCACTGGCTAACGGGCTACGATGAACAGACGCTGCAACAGCAGATCGACAAGAAGGTCGACTTCGAGACTTTCTTCGCCCGGGCACCATGGATCAACCCGAACGCCTCCAAGATTACCGGCGTGATCTGCGGTTATCGGGTGGAGGAGATCGAGGATAAGCTCATGCAACAGATCCGTTACCTGGACAAGCTGGTGGATGAACTGGCCAAGGGAAAGGCCATAGACAAGATCCTGAGGAAGTGAGCAGGGGTGTCGGTGTTGTCATCGTCGTTTCGAGGCGTTCTCGATGTTAGTAATCGCGGCCCAGATCGCCGCCCCCTCCTGAGTAACTAATTCCACGGCGCTTTTTTGATAGAGAACGAAAAACGCCGAAGGGTTTACAAAGTCGAATCGGGGTCGCGAAATCCCTTCGTGCTGGCCAAACTCCCACGAAGTCGGGTTGGAGCCATGCCTCCGGCGGTGCCTGATTGAACAGCCTGTGACTTCGACCGCAGCCGACTACCGGCTTTCCGCCCCCAGTTTTTGGGGAGACAGCCGATGTTGGAAATAAACGACTTGACTGGAAGTCACAGGGCAGGAAGCTTGGAGGCGTAGAGCCTGGTCAGCTGTGCCGAAACGATTCCCTTTCGACCCACTGTGAGTTGACCTTAAAGATTGGGCTGGGCTTTGTTGGACTTGACTATGTGCCAAAACCGGTCGTACGGGGTTTCTGCTAAATCGCTGGATGCGATTCGGCCCGTCCGATGGATCAAATCAACAAATGGCGTTCACCGGGACTGGATCCGGGTTGTTGACGAAAGGCTGTGGGTATTGAAAAACTCGTGATTTCAGAAATCAGGAAAATTTGGGGGATAGAAAATGTCTAGCTTAGCTAAGCTAGTTTTCCATGTCTTGACGACAGCACGAATCATGAAAATGGGTGCCAGATCGCGATATGCTAACAGAGCTGACGTTAACTTCTCCGTGGCCCTCCCCAGAGAGGCGTGACTGGAATCTCCAGACTGCCGCTTGCGCCGCCGGTGGGGGTACCCGGAGATCCGTTGACGGTCACGCTCACCCCTGGTCCAAGGGACGGGAGAGTTGTGCTTTGTGTGCCTGCGCACAGTGCCAACTACGCCCCTGGCCATTAACCCAAGCTCTTCCAACGCTCCGGCATTTTATTTTCGAGGGAGCTAATAGCTAGGCGACCAGAGATTCGTTTGTAGGGCATCCTGACGCGATCTAAGTTCTTCCCTCTTAACAAGGTTCTTGTGTTGGTTTTCAGAGGGTCGCATGGGCGAATCCCCGCGAGGTGCATGAGGGTTACTCCCACCGATTCACCCACGAATTCCTCCGACGAGCCAATTTCTGCGGATCTCTGGTAAGTGAGTTTTTCAAAGCCACGGCTGTTCAGGACAGCTATCACACCTGTTCGCGCCTTTGCCTGGGAAGACCGACATTAGCCATTGCGGCGGGCACTTCTACGATAAGGCGATTACGCGGCCAAGTGGTTTCGACGCTTCCGAGATAGGACTCGGCCTCAGAACAGGATGGCCTCCTCTTTTGCGTTGTCTTTCGTCTATGATTGGGGGTCTCTTTCCGGGAGCCACCGTCGTACTCGCTTGCGCCCTCAGCCCTACTCGTGCCGCAGTGAGATCATCGGATCGATCAGCGATGCATTTCGCGCGGGCAGATAGCCGGATAGAATTGCCGCCGTTAGCAGCGTCACTGCCGCGCCAGTCAAGGCCAGCGGATCGTTGGGCTGCATTCCGAAGAGAAACGATCGCACCAGTTTCGACGCGGTCAGCGCCGCAGGCACTCCAATCGCGAGTCCCGCAGCCGCCAGCAGGATGACCTCGCGCAGCACCATCCAGACGACCCGATGGCGTTGCGCTCCGAGCGCCATCCGGATGCCAATCTCAGAGGTCCGGCGGGCGACGTTGTACGACATTGAGCCGTACAAGCCAATGCAGGCGATCGCCAGCGCCAGCAAGGCAAACGCCGTAGTGAGGCGGGCGAACGCGATTTCCTGGTTGATCGTCTGATCGATCCACGCGCCTTGAGTTTTCACGTTGGATAGCGGCAAGCGCTGGTCCGCGCGCTGAACGAGATCGCGCACGGAGTTCACATAGTTGAGCGGATCCCCAACAGTGCGCAGCTCGTAGTACATCCCTTGCACGGGACCCCAAGCGCCTTGCGCAAACGGCAAATAGATCGTCGGTGGCGACGGCTTCTTGAGGTTGCCATAGAGCGTATTCGCCGCTACTCCCACAATCTCGATGCACTGAGCGCACTCTTGCCCCATGCCAAGGTGCTCTCCCAGAGGACTCCGGTCGCCGAAACTTCTCTTAGCGAAAGCCTCACTCACCACCGCAACCATCGGTGATCCTGAGCGGTCCCGCGCGTCGATGGCGCGTCCCGAGAGGATCGGCACCTGCATCGTGGAAAAGAAGTCCGCGCCAATCGTCAAGATGCTGCTGTCATAACGCTCGGAGCCAGATCCCGATACAATGACCCCTGTTCCGCTGGTGCCCGTTCCGATCAGCGAATGATTCGAAAGACTCACTCCGCGGACTCCTGGAATCGCGCCGAGCTGCGTCCTCAGGCCGTCATAAAAGGTGACAATCTCGGGATCGTTGTATCCTGCTTGCCGGGCATTGATCTGGAAGGTCAACACGTGTTCCCGGCTGAATCCAAGTTGGATCGACGCCAGGTTCGCGAGCGTCCTCAGGAACAATCCGGACGCTACGAGGATGAGCAACGTCACACCGATTTGCGAAACCATCAGAATGCGGCTCAGGCCCAGACGCCGAAGCCCGCGTCCGCCCGCGACGCCTGTCCGCAATTCCTTGAGCGCGGGGACAAAATCCCCGTGAGTCGATTGCAACGCCGGCGTAAGTCCGAAGAGGACTCCTGTGAACAAGGAGAGCGCGGCCACCACCGCCAGCACATGCCAGTTCAACTCCGCGCGCAAGGTAAAGTTTTCGCTTCCATTGGCCAGCAGCAGCGTCAAGAAACGGATTCCCCAGACCGCGAAGGCGATTCCCAGCGCGCCACCCAGCACGGCCAATAGGACACTCTCAGTGAGCAGTTGGCGGATGATGCGAAAGCGTCCCGCGCCCAGACTCAGCCGCAATGCGATTTCGCGCTTTCGCGCCGCCGCGCGCGCCAGCAGCAGATTGGCGATATTGGCGCAAGCGATCGCCAGGATCAGTCCAACGAGTGCCAGAAGAACGTACAGCGGCTTCGAATAGGTCCTTCGCAAACCGTCGAGACCGTCCGCGCCTTCCCTCACCACCAACGTTGGAGTGTCTTCAGCCCGCCGCGTGGGATCGGCGGTGCGCGCCCAAGCGTAGAACGGTCCTGCCAGCGCCGCCTGCGCCTGCTTCGCTGTGACGCCAGGACGCAAGCGCGCCATCGGCACAACCCAGTCGTAGTAAGGGTCGAGGTAGGTCGAGGCCATGTAGTCCTGAGCGCTCAAGAGCAGGTTGGCATGGAGCGGGACATAAACATCGGGAGAGCTGTCGGGATCGGCGCCAAAAAACTCCGGTGGAGCAACACCGATCACGGTGAAGGGGTGATTGTTAATCAGGATCGATTGTCCTTGCGCGTTCGCAGGTCCGCCAAATCGCTTTTGACTTAGGGCGTAACTGACGACCGCCGTGGCTGGAGCGCCCGCACGATCGTCATCGGGACCGATCAGACGTCCCGCAGCGGGCGGAATCCCGAGTCCCGGGAAGTAGTCGCCGGAGACGTACTCTGTTTCGGCCAGCTCGGCGTGTCCGCGAATCGAGAGGTTGAGCTCACCCGCTCCCTGATATCCAAAGACGGTTGAGAAAACCGAGTCGTTCTTGCGGAAGAGCTCGAATGCCGGATAGGCGAAAAATCCGCCGACGAATCCGCCGTTCGGATCGTTATAACTGTTGTCGTGGCGGTTGGTGCCGTGCATGCCGCGGTGCGGAGTATGCCAGCTTAGGATCACCAGAGACTTCGGATCAGGCACCGGCAGCGAACGCAGCAGGATCGAATCCATGAAGCTGAAGATGGCAGTATTCGCGCCGATCCCCAGAGCCAGCGAAAGGATCGCCATCGCCGTAAAGGCTTTGTTGCCGGCCATCGCGCGCAGTCCGTAACGGATGTCCTGAATGAACTGTTCGACGAAGATCCAGGTCCACGTGGCACGCGTGTCCTCTTTCAGCAGAGTAAGATTGCCCAACTCGCGCTGGGCGGCCTGCAGCGCCGCGTCGCCGGCCAGTCCTTGCGCCTCGCGCTCGCCGGCTTCCTCTTGCAGGTGGAACTGGAGTTCTTCCTCGAGCTCGACTTCCTTGGCCTGACGCTGCGTCAACCAGGCTAGTTTGCGAAAGAACGATTTCATTGTCCCTCCTCGACTGGATCCAGGATCAATCCCATGGCGCGGGAGAACGCCTGCCACTTGGAATGTTCGGCGACGAGTTGTTTGCGCCCCAGAGCCGTGAGGCGATAGAACCTCGCGCGTTTCCCCTTGTCGGACAAATCCCAGGAATCGCCGATCCAGCCCTTCGCCTCCAGACGATGGACGGCTGGGTAAAGAGAACCGGTCTCCACCTGCAGCAGATCCTCAGAAGCGCGCTGAATGTGTTTGGCGATTGCGTGACCATGACTGGGGCCCGCGAGCAGTGTGCGGAGGATCAGAAGGTCGAGCGTGCCCTGCATGAGCTCAATACGGGAGGGTGCCTTCTTGTTCATTGTGTAGATAGTCTACTACATATTATGTAGAGTGTCTACGAAAAATGAAGCCGGGCCAACCAGCCGAATCCCCCCGAGTAACGGCGCTGGTCGAGGTAAACGCGTGAGGTCTAGCTCTACCAGCCGTTGGTAAGTGGCGTGAGCACATGGACGAGAAACGCGCTTCTCGTGCATCTGACACTAGCTAGGCCTCGGTCCGATTTCAAAGTGTGGCGGGCGCGATGCCCGGGCCTATTTCCGTGAGCGCGTTTCACGAGAGTGAACCCTCCCTGAAGGGAAGGCCTGTCCCAAGAGTCTCTCATTCCTCTATTCGACGCGCGAAAATATTCGCTTTCCAGTCAACGTTCAAAGCCTCGCATCCGTTTCATATAGCAGAGAATGTTGGATGCGGCCCTCATGAGCGACATTCCACGTGCCGTGGACGACTCTTTCGAGCGGGTCGTCTGCCAGCGTGAGGCCCAGGTACTGCGCGTGGCGTATCGCATTCTCGGGAACTGGACGGATGCCGAAGACGCGGCCCAGGACGTGTTCGTGCGGCTTTATCGACACGGCCTCAGGTTTCCGAATGATGCCGCGATGGGCGGATGGCTTTACCGTGTGACGGTGAATTTGTGCTTAGACCGGCTGCGCTCCTCACAAACGGTGCTGAAGCTGTCGGAACTGCGTTGCCAGGAACTGTCGGCTGAGGCCTCGGTCATCCGGGAGGAGCAGAAGCAGAGACTGATGGCGGCGCTAGGAACTCTCCCCGCCAAGGAGCGGGCAGCGGTGGTGCTGCGCGAGATCGAAGGATTATCCACTGCCGAGGTCGCAAAGATCCTGGGTTCCACAGAGGGGACAGTGCGCAGTCAAGTCGCCAAGGCGATCGCCCACCTGAGGGCCATTCTGAAGCAGGAGGAATGAATGACGGAAGACCAGATTCGAAACCTTCTCCGAGAGATGAGGGACGAACCGATACCGCCCGATATGAGAGTCCGCGTCCGAGTCGCCGTAGCCGAGCGAATTCAGTCCGGAGCTTGGGTACGCATGTTCCACGGTCGGTGGAGGTTTGCAGCCGTACTCTTGGCTACGGCATCAATCGTGGCAGTTCTGCTGTTTTTGCGTCCATCGAGGGCTATTCACGAGCCAACTCCTGGTGTTGCTGCGCGGCAGGGAGATGCTCGGTTCGAAAGAGCCACCCCGCTGGAGAAAACCGAGCCAGCGCCGGTGAACGTGCTCCAGAGAGCGAAACATCCGCCGCGCCGCATGGCGCAACCGGCAATCCATGGGCAGGAGACGCCTAGGGTCCGCGACCGTGTGCTCATACGTATCGAAACCCCGGATCCCGATGTGGTAATCGTTCTGGTCGGAGACTAAAAGTTCTTAAGGAGAAATATCATGCGTTCGCCCGTTATCGTGACCGCCATCGTGCTGGCTACCCATCTTGTTTCCGGCCAGGACAAACCGGCTGAGGTGAAACAAGAGGCCCCGGAAGCCGTTATTATTCCGGTGAAGACCCTTAGCGGAGACTCATTTCGGCGCCTAGTCGAATTACTGGCAGTTTTCAAGGCAAGTTACCGCGGCGATGAAAAATTGCGCACCATCGTGGTCTACGCCCCAAAGGATGTCGTGGGCCAAATGCGCCGCGTGGTAGAGGAACTGGATCGCCCCGGAAGCGAAGCGGCGATCGGCCACAATATCGATATGACACTCGCATTCCTGCGGTGTTCCACGAAACCGTCGTCTGAAAAAAGGGAACTACCGGCCGATTTGGAAGCTGCCGCGCGCCAGTTGCGTGCGGCTACTCAGTACAAAGACATCCAACTTTGGGACATTGTGCCTGTGCATTTACAAGAGGGTAAGGATGCTGAGAATAGCCTGCGGCTGCCTGTAGCTCTAACTGGCATGCAGGGAATGTACGCTACCGCGCAAGTTCACGTTCGAGCGGAAGCTGTGATCCGGAAGGAGACAGGTCGATACGTACGTTTCGATGTGATGAGAATCAATTTTCGCATCCCGCAGGCCAGCCCTTCATTGAAGTCCGGCGTCAGCGCCCAAGGGATAAATCCGTTGGTCAATACGCAGTATACGTACATCGACGTGGGTTTGAACACGGCGGGCGATTTTAAGGAAGACCAGAAGACGGTCTTGGGCAAAATATCGGGCATTGACGACGAGAGCGCGATCTTCGTGGTCATTTCGCTGAAGGTGCTCGATTGAGGTCGAGATCACCTCTAGCGGGTCTTGCGCGCAGGCAAATGCGAATAGCGCCCTTGGTCTCGTAAAGTCCCTGTCACGTCAAGTTGACGGGTAACGCCCAAACCACGGATGTAAGGCCGAACTCAGCGCCGCTGCCTTCAGATCTACGCGTCGCCGACAGTACGACCAACGGGATTCATCCCGTGCTGGAACTTCACGGCGTAGCGGACCTCCCTTCACCCTTCGTACAATCGGGCAAGAAACACATCGAAGGTACGCAGGATCAAGGGGGCGAACAGTTATGACAGAAGTATGGCCCGCGGATGTTCAT
>QHXW01000351.1:0-2778 GCA_003223115.1 Acidobacteriota bacterium | reverse complement strand
GGAGAGAACGCCAGCGATCTGGCTCTGGTACCGCTCGGTCAGAAGTTCAACGCCCATTCGGGCATCATAACGGATATCCTGTTTGGTTCCGGCTATGCCGGGTTAGGGACTTCTTCGAGTTGCCGCAAGTGGACCGGCTCGACTGGGTAACCTCCTCGGGTGCGATCCAGCAACAGATCTGGCAAAAGATCGTCGAAGCGGACCTTGTGATTTGCGACCTCACAGGCTACAACGCCAACGTCATGGTTGAGAGCGGCGTCGCTGCTGCGTGGAAAGGCGCAACCCAAGTCATCTTTATCAAAGACCGCGCCGCAATTAACACACCAACACCGTTCGACATCACGCCAATGCGTTATCTTGAGTACGAGCGGTCGTCATATACCGGTATCAAGGCTTTTCAACAAAAGCTCGTAAATCTTATTCGAGAAGCGTTCATCAATTTTCCCGACGGAGTCACTGTCGAACCTCAGCAAATTCCAAATGATTATTCTCAGGATTTCGGCGGTCGTGTTGATGACCTGAGTATCGTTACAGCGCCGTTCGCCCACCGCCGGGTTAAGGATGGCGTTCTAGAATCCGGTTCGCTCTGGAACTTCCCGCATTCGTGGGCAACCATTGGCAAGAAGAAGTTCTATGAGTTCGCCCTTGACTTCACCGCGACGTTTCGCAACCCGCACCCGGACGGGAACGCATATATCGGCGTCGGTGTGAGGAGCCAGCACTATTACGCGAACTTCGCCCACATCCTCTATCTGAATTTCGATGGCCGCATCGTGATCACTGAGCCAGACGAAAACCCGCCAAAATTCTATGAGGATAACCTTCTGCGTGGGGCCACATCGATTGATCCATCTGCCGACCACCATTTTTCGATCACGTTTGATCAGAGTGCGCTCCAGATCGCCGTTGATGACTTCAAGGCTGCATTTCCGCTAGCCGACATGAAGAAGGCGCTAGGCCCTGGGGCTCATCAGATTCCAGGCCCATCGCACTTGGATGGGCCTTCGCGCCGTCAAGCTCAAGAACCTGAGCGAATAACGCGCTACTTGTACATGTGACGCCATCCTCGGTCCGACCCCAGGAACGTTGTCGGGCGCTAACGACTTGCCGTTCCTAATCCAGCGCGGAACTCAACTTCCGGGTTGCCGAAAATACGGGCGCTATCCCGTCAACCTGTCTCCAATGACGAATTACAGTTGCAATCCCGCTGCGTTTTCACTACGTGTTGCTTCGGTGCCCTGGCCCTGGGAGCCGAATGCGGCGAGGTAGATCATGCGATGCACCTTTACTCCCAATCCTCCCAATTAACCGGGGATCGCAGCGGTCCCGGTGATCTCGCCCAACCGGTCCAATACAAGAGCGCTTAACGAGAAACTGCCTCCGCTCCAGACTGATCCACTCGTTCGTCAAAATCGCTTCCGGAAGCCCGTCGATTTGGCACCATGCCCCGGCGTTGCTCGGTCCTAACCGCATCGTGGGTGGAACAGAGAGTGCCCGATATCGCTGGCCAGTCTTTGCAGCACATATGTATCCTGTGCAATCACGCACGGCCTTCAGGCGATCGAACGTCATTACTACTTGGCCTTCCTGCTCAAATTGAGTACGAAGCCGGTTGAGATCAGGGTTTCCCTGGAACTCTTGTCGGCGACCGTAGATGAGCACGAACTCGGGTTTTAAGTTTTTGTAGGAATGCGGCATCCCGAAGTCGGCGCAAAACGCAATCATGTTCGCTGGTCGGTTGAACCATGCTCGCCACTTAGCCAGTTGATTCATGGCCTGTATGAGGTTGTGGTGCGGATCGCCGCTGTTGGTGAACCACTTCTTACATGGACTCTCGATCTCGATCAGCACGGGCGTGAAGTTGTTTGAATCGTGAGCGAGCCAGATGAAATCGGGAATCTTCGTCCCCACCGCGTCGCGGTAGCTATCGGCAACCCACTCTCTCAGAGGAGATTCCGATAGAAGAGCCCAGCGGCAGGGTGCATAGTCCGATGCTCTGGTCATACTGCGCGCACCAGGTAGCCAGGAAGGATTCCTCACCAGAAAATTGTGAATGGTGCGCTCGTCACAGCCCTCAGCCGAGTTGAGAAGCGCCTGCCATTCCGCCGTGGCTTTCGCCTCATAGTCATCCCAACTCATCATCGTCGGGAGATTCGGAGACATCTGGTAGGCCGGAAAAAGGCGATTAGAATACATTTCACTTACTCCCCAAGGGCTTCTTTCCTTGGCACGATACGATTGGCCCATCCCGCCCGCGCCCGAGCAGTGCGAGGATCTGGCAATGGCCGAGTTTGTCGCCTACAGAAAGCGGCATCGTTAGGATTTCAGCTGAGTTTTAGCCGATCAAGAACTGGGTTAGGGCCTGGATGACGGCGCATTCGGAAGTTCCACCGGTCCCAAGCCGACTTTTCATTCCTAATCGGGCCCGCGAGCCGACCTTCCGGCGCCCGAGAGTCTACGCGAACACCACACGCCCAGCCTCGCGACCGCTATGTCTGCCGGCGCAGTCGGAGCACCCGGTGATTGTAGCTGTCAGTGATGACGAGGTCACCGCCGGGACCCATGCGGACGCCGTGGGGACGGAAGACTTGGGTGGCGAGGGGATCGGTTGGAACGAGCCTGTCACCCTTTTGACCCGTGCCCACGATGGTGGAGAGGGTGGAGATTTTGGGGTCGAAGCGGCGAACAAGGTTGTTTTCGGCGTCGGCGATTACGATGGTGCCATCACGGTCCACGCACAGATCCTTCGGACCGTTTAACGGCGCCGTGACAACGTTG
>QHXW01000350.1 GCA_003223115.1 Acidobacteriota bacterium | reverse complement strand
AGTTCACTCCCAGTTTCCTGGCGGTGCTGAGCAGTGTTTCCATTGCGTCCCAGGTCCGGGCGCCAGCCAGCGAGCGCGGACCGTAGCTTACCACTCTCTTCCTGACTCGTGTCCGCGCGTCCAGTTCTGCCGGGTTGTTGTGCAGCGGGATCTCGGGATGATCCAGCACCATCAGCAGGTACGTTTTGTCGGCCCGAGTTTGGGCGATCCGCCGATCCAGTTCTTCGTAACCCGTCACTGTGGAAAACAGTTCGTCGAATTGCTCTCGCAACGGCACCGCCCGCTCCGGCGTGGGAGCCTGCTGGTAAGCGCGCAGTTGTTTGTAGAATTCCCAGTAGCGCTGGCGAAACGCTTCCAGCCATTCACGATGCTGCGGCACGCACGGCGCCATGCTCTGATAATGCCGCCCGTCGTGAACCCAGCATAACGCCAGTTCGTCGGCCACCAGCTTGAACTGCCTGGCATCGTCACACACTAACAGGCGCACATGCCCGCTCTCGGCGTGATACGCCGCCAGAGCCGCCGCCTCCACCATCCGGCTGCGGGCCCCTGAGACCAGATCCGGAATCTGCTCCGTCAGCCTTCGCTGCAGTTCCTCCTGGCTCCAATCCTGATGGAACGGCAACTGCCCCGCCCGCTCTAAAACCCGCTGCGATACGCCAAACTGGCGCAGCAAACCCAGAGCTTCCTCATTGAAGCGGAATACCCGCTCGCGCCCGTTACGCAGCACGTCGATAATGGTCAGCCGGTCTTTCCGGGCAGTGGTGAAGTAAGCCCCATACAGAGGATTGCAGAGGATCTGACAGTGTTGGTTTTCACCATTCACGCGCGTGCCAGTGTCATCCATGTGTTGCCACGCGCTGCTGTTCAATCCGGCTTCCACAATCGCCTGCTTTTCCTCCTGGAGTCCCGCATATGCGCCGGTGAGCCACGCCGATATTTGGCCGCTGGAGATCACGATGCCCATGTTGTCCAACAGATCCGCGATCTTGGGCTCCGTCATGTTGCACAAATGAGAAAACAACAGGCATAGGCTCTTCAGATTGGGACCGAATTCGCCGCGGTAGCCAGCGGGCAGCGGCGCCAGGTAGGTTTGGCCTGTAGAGGCTGCGTAATATTTCTCCTTGCGAAACTTCACATTGTCCGTGACGAAGCCTAACTCCTGCACCACCACATCTTCGTAGCCCTTGAACTGCGCATCCGGCGGAAGGGATGCCCGGTCCAATTGCAGCACTTCTTCCCGGTCGATCCTTACCCGGTCCAGTTTGCCGCGTTTGGTGCGCTGTTCGCTTTCCGCCCGCTCTTTTTCCGACGACTGTGAAGCCGGTCCCGAAGTATCCTTGGGCTGGTTCGGTTTATCGCCTCCGCCCTTGCGGCGGTTGAGTTGCTCCCGCAAGTACAGGATCTCAGCCTGAGCCTTGCGCAGATCCGCCGTCAGCGATTCGATCAAATTCAGCAGCAAGCCGATGCATTCGCGGGCACGCTCGTCCTGGATGCCCGCTAGATCGACCTTCTGGAGAATCTGATCGACGGCGTTGATCCCACCCTGGTTGCCACTCATCCAGTTCAGCGTAACGTAGCCAGAACGATTTGTCCAGAGAAATCGAACAAAAACAATCAAAAATGTTTCAGCATTGCGGTCGGGTCTCCAGCACCCTCTTCCGTTCGGCTTTCGACAGTCCCCGA
>QHXW01000348.1 GCA_003223115.1 Acidobacteriota bacterium | reverse complement strand
CTCCGGCTGCGCCGGATTGAACAGGCTGTGACGGTGGGGCGCGCCGAAAGCGGCGGCGGTATGCTGCGAGAGGACACGGCTGCAGTTACGGGCCCTTTCTCCATTGTTGCGTATGCCCCAATGGAAGCATGGCCCCAGGGTAGGCGATTGAACATTGGCGAGGCTCTTGGAGCACTCCCCTAGTCACAGGCCAACCTCTTATCGACAGCAATTACAGCTCATCCGATCAAAACTCTCCGCGGCCTGAGTTGTTGAACTTCGGCCGGTGTCATCCGCGGCCACAATCAGTTCCCCATGCCGGCTCAGAAACTCCTTCCAGGTGGTCTTCCGGCTGCGCTCCGGCGCCGGCTCGATCCCGTGCCGTTCCAGAATCTCAGCGATCGTGCTGCGCGCAATTGCGTGCCCCAGATTGGACAATGCGCCCTGGATCCGCCGATAGCCCCAATCCCGGTTCTCCTCTGCGAGTCGAACCACCAACTTCTCGATATCGAGGGCTGTTCTCGGACGCCCCGGCCCGCGCTGCGCAGTGCCGTCGTACTTGTGGGCAATCAGCTTCCGATGCCAGGCCAACAAGGTCTCGGGCGTGACAATGGTGGCGACCTCCGCCAGAAGCCTCCGTCCTAACCCTTTGGCCTTCACGGCTAATCGACGGCGTTGGTCGTCGTTGAAGCGTACTCCCCCACTGAGTTGCTCGCGAAGAACTCGGTTCTCCTCGCGAAGGTAATCGATGATCTGCAGTTGGTGTTGGTTCATCCACCCGGCGACGGCAATCAGCACGAACCGGAATGGATCCAAGACTCTCGGCATCGTTAGCTCATTATCGCGAGACTTGAGGGCTGCGGTAACGCTATTTCTTGCAGATCCAGTTTTCGGACAATACGCGTCCGGTACATCGAGCACGGAAACCGACCTAATCCGAAGGCGGTAAAGACGCGCATGATCAAACTCATCCGTGAACCACGATCGCTCGGTTATGAGGTGCAAGTTGCTCCCCTACCGACGCCGACGATGCCCTGACAGAAGACTCGCGATGGTGGGTTTTTCGACCGTGCCGCAGGCAGTTCGATGTTGCGCCGATTGTATGCACGCCGCTGCACGGCAGCTCCCGCACTTCCCGCTCGTAGACCTCGTGGAGGTCGTGCACCCGCCGCCCGCAACTTCGGACACCTCAGCACCCGGTTGCCGCGCTTGCGTCGCACCCACAGCCTCAATGTCTTAGCTTTCTCGTTGATCTCGTGACGATAGACCCGGTAGCCCGGCCAGCCCAGACCTTGGTGAATTCATTGTCGGTCGGCAAGGCTAAAGTCTACCGAATAGCGGCCGTTTCGCCAATGCCCCTGAAATCCGAAGTCTTTACAGATTCCTGCTCAGAGCCCCTTTGAGAAAGCCGCATGAAACGGGGGCTCTGTCGAATTCTTGCGCAGGGCCGACCCCGATTTTTTACGGCTAGAAGTAAAACTTCACTGCCAGCTGTATGATGCGGTGCCCAACTTTGTAGTCGGCGAAACCGAAACGCTCATTCGTCTGCTTGCCGGACGCATCGAAGTTCAAATTCAAGTTCGGATCGCCATTCACGAATGACGTGATGGGATGATTCAAGAAATTGTACGCCGAGAAGCGGAATTGCAGCTTCATCGATTCGTTGAAATTGAAATTCTTGAACATCGAAATATCGTGCGTGATGTAAGCGGGACCTTTGATGTACGGGAAAATGAAAGACCCGTTCTGGCCCGGCGACGGCAATCCGAAGCAGGCGCCATTGATGAACTGGTTATGGCCCAGACCTTTGCCGGGGTTGCACGTGATTATCGGCTGAATGCTGATGTCCGGCGTGCCAGTGATGAGGGACGCGCTCATGCCCACTTGCGTAGCGAGCACGGTACCGTCAGGAAGTACTGAGCCGGCAGGTATGACGCCGCCACCGATATTGAAATTGGTGGAGCCTACGGCCTGCAGGTTAGGCCCGCTCTGGAATTGACTGATACCGGAAATCTGCCATCCGTTGACCACGCCCTTCAAAAAAGGATTGGCGTGGACGGGGTTGGGCATCTCGATGACATAGGCCGCATTGAAGAGGTGCGTTCGATCATTGGGCAGCGTACCGTAGTTATTTTTGAGATTTAGCGGGTCTCCAGTCGGCGAGCCACCTTCGCCGCGAATGCCGAGCGCCTTGCTGAACGTGTAATTGATCATGTAGTTGATACGGCCGCTTTGTTTATTCCAGCTCGCCTGTAGCGAGTTGTAATTGGAGTACATGCGGTGGGTAACTTCCTTGATGCTCCCGTAGGTAGGGTACGGACGATATGGATTGGCGTCCGGCGAAAAGTTGTTGGCTGCCGTGAATGCCTTTCCATTAAAGAGCGTGCCGAAAGGAATATCGTTTATCTGGTTAAAGTTGTTGTTCCAGTTACTCAGGTACAGGCTCTTATTGCCAACATACGAAACCTCGAACAACGAGTTGCCGGGCGTACGTTGCGAGACGGTAAAACTGTAACTGCGGGTCTCGGGCTGCTCGCTGTCTCTGCGGTCTTGCACCTGAATACTACCAGGCGCGACGAATGAAGCCTGCAGATTCGCGACGTCGGCTAGGGTGACTGCCGTCGGGGACGTATAGGTAAAGCTTTTTCGTGCGATGCCGATGCTGCCTGCCTGCACGTTCTGCTCATCGTGGAAGCGGTATTGGCCCCAACCGCCGCGGAGCACCGTCTTTCCGGTGCCAAAAAGATCCCATGCAGCGCCGAAGCGGGGGTCATAGTAGAAAAGCCGTCCGGGGCTGCCGGAAAGTGGAATCGAGGGATTTAGCTTATGCCACTCGATGCCCGGCAGCGTGTTGATGACTTTCGGATCCGGATTGTACTTGCTCGGATCAAACACGGCCAACCCGTAGCCATCCTGGTCAACCCAGGGCCCCATATGCGAGAAGCGGATGCCGTAGTCGAGAGTGAGCCGGCGCGAGACCTTCCAGGAATCCTGGGCGTAGAATTCTACCGGCATGTACCTCATGCGGTAAATCGGATCGCCGTTCGACTCCCCGTATTGCCCAATCCGCCCCATCAACATATCGGTATAAGCATTGCCCGTGCTGTTGCCACCCCAACTGGCATAAGAAAGTATGCCATTGGAGTTATTGCTGGCAGGCTGATTGTTAGACGTGTGCTCCCAATAGAAGCCGAACTTCATGGTATGCGTACCCCACAGCTTGGAGACGTTATCCGCAATCGTGGGAAGCACTTTCTTGGCGTAGAGCGAGCCTGTAGCCTCGAATCCGCTGGGCTGGATGATGTTGCCAACTCCGCCGCCCCAGCCGGTCATGCTGGGGATCACTTTCGGATCGGCATTGAAGATGCTCTTATAGGCGATGCCCAGTACCGTGGGATCCACTTTCTTTGGATCGTGGAAAGAATTGGGCAAATTGAGATAAGTCCATGTAAAGACAAGCTCGTTGGTGAGCGACGGGCTGAAAACATGTGTCAGATTCGCGGAAAATGAGTCAGACTCGTTTAGCGCATCGAGACTTGTTGGGTAGGGCACGGTCGGGTCTGGTCTCCACCACAACGTATCAGTATAGGCCGCATGGTCGCGCTGGCGATTGTACGAAACAAACAGCTTCGTGTTGTCGCTAATGCTATAGTCCACACGCGGCCGGAGCTGATAGAAGTTCTGCGGCTTCGTCCCATTCAGAATAAAGTTGAAGCCGCTGTTCAAAGTCGGATCCGCATTGGGGAGCGGATAGAGATTGATCAACTTTTGCCCGATGGGATCGATTTTGCCTGAGGGCACTACGCCGCCGGGTAGATTGGGTGCGTTCTGTACGTTGTAGCCTACCTTACCGCTTGCGCTTCCGTAATACTTGGCTAGATAGTCGGGCGAGAAATTGCCGTTCCGCATGTCCTGAGTGGGAACGAATGCGCGATAGAATCCGTTGTCGATTTCCTGCTTGTAGTACTCGTAGCCGACAAAGAAAAACAGTTTGTCGCGATTCTTATTGAAGTTTGTTCCAGGAATGAGCACCGGGCCGCCAATATTGCCACCAGGATAAAAATATTTCGTCGCGGGTTTGGGGGCCAGGGGTTTTCCATCCACGCCCGCGCCGGCAGCATTGTTCTGCCAGTCATTCGCATTCAACACGTTGTGCCGGGCATACAGGTACGCCTCACCATGGAAGTCACGTCCGCCGGCCTTGCCCACCGACGAGATGACCACCGGGCCCTTCTGATTGTCGGCGCCGAAGTTGGAGGTCAGTACCTTCATCTCCTGCGTCATATCGGCATTCAAATTCACCGCCTGACCGCAGTTGCAACCGGGATCGATGATGTGCGCGCCATCGGACGTGATGTCCAGCGCAGCCGTGCGCTGCCCATTTGCCGAGAAGCTGCCGACCGGGCCGGCCCCGGTACCTTGGGTTTCTCCATTGAACGAAGCGCCGTTCTGAACGCCGGCGGTCATGGCAAAGCCTGGCAGGATCTTGATGAATTCTGCGGCGTTGCGGCCCACCACAGCAACATTCTGGATCTGCTTTGACCCGATTACTTCGGACTTTTCGCCGGAGTCGACGGTCGAGACCTGCTCCGCCGAAGCTTCGACCGTTACGGTCTCTTTCGAGGTGGCGATGGCGAGGGCGATATCCGAGAGGTTGCGTTTGTCACCGGCGTTGAAGAGGACCCCGGTTCGCTGCCACTTCACAAATCCGGAAGCGTCCACCGAAACCGTATATGATCCAGGCGGGATCGCGGCGATTGTGAAGTAGCCATCGGTATTGCTGACTGTTCGGCGGACATCGCCACTGCTGTCGTTTTTCAGTTCGACATTGGCGCTCGGAATCACAGCCCCCGAAGAATCGGCGACCGTGCCGGTAAGCGAACCCGTCACGTTTTGCGCTCTCAGGCTCAAGCCCGAAAAGCAACAAAGTATAGTCAACATCAGAAATGGCAGCAGAGCCATCCGGCAAGCGTTTCGAAAGAATCGGAACATGGATCCCCCGTTAAAAATCAGAAATTGTGTAGCAGTATAGCAGGAGTAGTCGGAATTTGGTAGTTAAGTTACAGCCTTAACTGCGATTCAGACATCGGGATAGCATCTACGGTAACGACGTCGGTCTGCGGATCGCGTCACTGGGCATTGAAAAACTACTCACCGCACCCCGGAGTCCCTGGCAGAACCCGTACGCCGAACGCCTGATCGGCCCCATCCGAAGAGACTGCTTGAACCATTTCGTGATCCTGAACGCCAGGCACCTCAAGAGAACCCTGGCTTCGTATTTCGCTTACTACCACGAATCGAGGACCCATTTGGGCCTCGACAAGCAATGTCCGATTCCTCGGCAGGTCGCGAGTATCTGCAGGATCGTCGAGATCCCACAGCTCGGCGGTCTGCATCACCGTTATGAACGCGATGCAGCGTAACGACATGTCGGCGGACGCATTTTTGGCGATGGGCACCTCTTGTAGGAAATCAAATTGGATATAGATCGCCCGGCTTCACCACGCGGATCCAGTGGTCGGTGAATGCATTGTGGGCGTCAGAAATACGGATTTTCGGCATGTGGCACGAGACGCACTTTTGCGACGCCACCTTGCACAACTTGGCGCCTTCTTCGTTCCCGGTGTGGCCGGAGTGACAGGCCAGACAGCGGGAATCATAAAAGCCGACGCTGTGCACCACGTCGGAGTGAGGGTTGTGGCAGGCAGTGCACCGGATTCTCCGGTCGATGGAATCGTAACACTTGCTGTTCGTGAGCCGATAAGGCTGAAAGCGCACATTATTGATGTTCTGCGGTCCATCGGATGCGATCTGCGACCATGTACGGTGGCATTGGCCGCAGAAGTCCGATAATTCCTCGGTTGTGAGCTGGGATAGCCGGCGAGGGAGTGTTTTAGGTTTATTCGATTGTTGAAAACCAGCCAGATGAGTGTCAGCATCCGCGTGACAGCGCTGGCACTGCACACCAGGCGTGAGTGATTCGGTATGCAGAGCGCCGTCTCGCAGTGCGCCGGTAGCGTGGCAATCGAAGCATTCGATGGACGCCCGAACTGAGAGCCGGCGGCCGACGGCCTCCTCGAGACTGCCGGGCACTTCGAGACGCGCACCGACGGTGAGATCGAGGCCGTTAATTTCGCGGTAGTAACTGACGCGTCCCTCGTACCACGCACTGTTGTGGCGGAAGACGTAGGTCTGGCCAGCCACTCCAAGGCCGAAGGCCCAGTCAATGGGCTCGCTGATTGTGTTTTTGCCGTCGCGTACCGCATACCACCTTTGGTTCCCACGCCGTTCGATGTTGTAGAAGAACGGTCCCTGGCGGAAGGTGAGCCCGGAGTCGGGGATTTCAGCCTGCCCAGCCAGAACAAGGGCATTCGTCATTCCGCTTTCCTCGAATTGCCCCGATTCCCTGCGATGGCACTGACGGCAAGTAACCACCTTCGCGGAGTCCGCGAAGGTGGCTTGTACCAATGCAAGAAAGATCACAACGGCGGCGTGCAGAATTGATTTCATTGCTCTCCTGGAGCCTTGTAGAGCGTCTTGAGGCGCAGGAACTCCCTTCGCTCCCGTGCCGCGTCCTCTTTCCGGCCTGCCTTCGCATAGGCCGAGGCGAGGGCTATGCGGGGTTGAGGGCTCTCGGGCGCCAGGTTCTCGGCACGCTCGAGCTCCTGGATACCCGGCTGGAGCTCGCCGGTTTCGACCAGTAGCCGTCCCAGAACGCTATGAGCTACATAGGAATCGGGCACCCTGCGGGCAGCTTCTGTTGCGTACGAAATGCCCTTAGCAGGCTCTCCCCGGCGGAGGTATTCGACGGCGAGCTGCACGCGCGCGGGAACATGCGAAGGTGAGATCTCGATTTCTTTCTGCAGCTCGGTTATGGCCTTGTCCGGATCCTCCTGGAGGAGGAATGAACCATAAAGAAAGTGGACACCAGAGGCATTGGGGTACTTGGAGAGCAACGCTTCGAAATCCTCGTGTGCCTGGTCGGCCCGGCGCGCCCCCGCATCCCAAACTGCCCTTCCGGCAAGGTACGTAATTTCGCGTTCTTGCGCGGGAACCTCCACTGGAAGAAGCGGCTTGCGGAGGGCGGCGACGCCGGCAGCTTCGATCATCGCCGGGCTGTCTTTACCATCTCGGGCGAGATCGATCAAAACGTCCAGACTTTTCTCGTATGCCTCATAGCGAGTCAGTAAGAGAGCTAGATGATACCTCGCCACTTCATCGATCTGTGGAGCGCCACTCAAGCCGAGCTTGACGCCTTGGCGAAGATGCGCCAACGCACGGTCGTATTCTTTGGTTTCGAATTCGCAGAGGCCGAGCATGGACCACGCAGGCCCGCCATTCTGCCCTAACGAAGTCAGATGGCCGAAGGCGTCGCGGCAATCCGGATACCGGTCCTCCCGATAATAGAGGGAGCCAAGATACCACCACCCCTCCTTCCATTCGGGTTTGACTTGCAGCGCACGCTGGTAGAGGACAATCGCATCGTTTGTCCGGTTCGCCTGCCGGGCTTCCTCCGCCCGGTGCGCGAGGCGATTGAAAGCAGCGCTACTGGCGGAAGGACGCTGCAACGCTGCCGCCGGGTGGTCTCGATCCTGGGGAGGTAGAAAAAAGCACAGGACAAGGAGCGCCTTCATGGGGTTTGTTTTGGGGATGCGTGCGTCTTCGCCTGAGCACCCGGTTGCTTCGACTGAAGATCTGCGTTCAGTTTGCGCACGATCTCACGCTCTCGATCCCCATCCGCTTTTCGTTTTTCACGGTAATAAATGGTAGCGAGCGAAACGTGTGCCTGAACAAAGGCGGGCGCGTCTTTCACCAACGATTCCAATTCCATTTGCGCATCCGGGATCCGGCCTTGTACCAAATTCACGTTGGCGAGCTGGAAGCGTGCGCCGTAATCACCGGGTCGAATACGTAATGCGCGCTCGAGAAATAATCGGGCTTCCTCATACCTGTGGTCCTGCCGGAGAAGACCCCCGAGCTGCAGATTAGCGGTGAAATCGTTGGGATTCAGCTCAATTTCCTTGCGGAAAGCTGTCTCTGCTGCCACGGCGTCCCCGGTACCGAGCAGCACAAGGCCGAGATAGGAGTTCGCTTCCGGAAGGCTCGGGTTGAGCTGGACGCCGCGCTCCAGATCTCTACGAGCGGCGGCGAAGTCCTTGGCCAGGAACTTAGTCGTGCCCATGAGGAGGTACGCTTCGGCGGAATCGCTGTTGCGGAGGATGCGGTCAATAATGGGCTGGCCGCGCTCCACTTGATTATCGCGAATCAGGGCGGAACCAAGCAGATAAGCAATCGCGGAATTGTCGCTATCTTGGTGCGCCGCCTGCGGTTGCCAAAGCGGATCCAGTAGGCTCGCGACTTTCTTGTTCTGGCCCTGGCGGAGATAACACGTAGCGAGCAGAAGCGTGACCTGTTGGTTAGCCGGCTCGGCGGAATGAATCGCGGTCAGTTGCTCGACTGCCTTGGCGGTCTGCGCGGTCTTGAAGTATGCGAGTGCAAGATTCAACCGGACTGTGTTTTCAGCGACTCCGTCAGACGGCTGCGCGTCGAGCGCGAGACGATATTCGCGGATGGCTTCATCAAACCGACCCTCGTGCGCGAGCGCGGCCCCCAGATTCGACCGGACGCCAAATGCATCGGGATGCGCTTTCAAGAACTGTTCGTAGCCCGCAATGGCGTCGCCGTAATCGCCGGATTGATGAAGGTTCAACGCGCGCCGGAGAACATCGTTGTCGGCGCCTGACTGCGCGGCAGTCATCACTGCATACAGCACGAGGGCCAATCCGACACAAGGCATGAGGCGAAATAACTTTAATATACGATAACCGGTGATTCGCGTTGAGCTCCCATAGTGGCTGTAAGCACGCGTGAACCAGTTCGAGTGTTTGGGGGAAGGTTTTCGCGGATTCACGGATTGATTGAGAAGGATGTCCGCTCTTCGGCAACGGAGGATCCCTGCGTGATGATGGTGTGGAGCTCGTAGTTACCGGGACTGAAACTGGCCAGAGGCAACGCGGCGACATATGGGATGACACCATCCTTTCCAGCGGGCGGTAGTTCGGGGTTGGCTTGGCCAACGGTGGTGCCGTCTTTGATGAATTCCATGGTCAATTGCGGCTTGTCGGCTACCGTGTTTAGCGGATAAACAACAAAGTAATACGACAACTCGCCACCTGCCGAACCCGGGATCGAGTTGTCGAGCGTCGGCACGACTCTCCCGCCTTCAAAATGGAACGGATCCTGGACATCCACGTCGCCGGATTGAGGTTCGATACGCCGAATCAACGACAAGCTGCTCATTCTCACACCGGGGCGAGGCGCCATGACAATTACTGCCGTCCGGCGCGCGCTGATCTTCAGGCTCTCGCGGTCCATCACCGCGGAATCCAGAGTGTACCGGCCGGGGGCGAGCTCCAGATGATAGGTCTGGATGAAATTTCCGAGCCGTAAGGCACCGAGTTTGTCCGCCGGCTCTTCAATGGGAAGATCGCGGCTGAAGCGCTCAACAATTTCTCCGCGCTGGTCTTTGAAAACCGCAACGAGAGACAGATGCGCGCGATACTTGTGGCTCATTTTGTCCTCAGTAAATGTGACCTCCTTCAGCGGCAACTCCATAACCAGACCGTACTCCACATTTCCTTTCTCCCGCCCGAAACGCAGAGCGGCGGAGTGGAATGGCAAGTCCTTCGGCAGCGGCGTCGAGTTGAGGGCGCGCAACAGCGGCATCTCGTAAGCGAATAGCGCATTTTCGTTGGGAGGGAGCGCGAAATACCCGCTGCGCGTTTGCACTTTCACATCGGGCCGATCTACCGTGACCGATATCTTCCGGAAATGGCCGTCGTAATCGGTAATGGGCGGCACATAGGTGACCTCATAATACGCATGGATGTCCTCGCTGACCTTTCGGAACGGCGCCCGGAAATCATTGGTGTTTGCAATTAGAAAGCCACCCGTGTTGGCGGAAAGTTCCCCCAGTGCTTCCTGCGTATTGGCGTGCACGCTATCGCGCGCGGTGTCGAAGACCTTGGCTTGGTCCATAGTAACGGGAGCAGGATGGCTGCCAGCGGTTTGCTGCTCGCGGCTTGAGGCAACAGCTGAATCCAGCATGGACTTGCCCGCGCCGCTCTGCCCTTCAGACGTCAAGCCGCGCGCGTCCACGGCATAAACGCTGACACCGGCGCGGTTGGCGGCGCCGATTGTGCTGTTGAACGTCTCGATCATGCTATCGGGCACCTGCAGCCCTTCGGAAAGGTAGATCAGAGTTTTGCGCCCCGGCAAACTGCTTTGGGCACGCACTAAAGAGAGCAGCGCAAAGATGGAAGAGCGCGACTGCTGCACGCGCGAAAGGTTTTCTTCGAATTGCAGCATGTTGAGCGTCACCTGGGCCATTTTTGCGGCGGCGGCAGCGGCGCCGTGAGTCGACGCGGCAGCGCCAGCGGCGGGTCCCGTAGGAGGTGTCGCTACCGCACCAGCAGTGGTCGCCTGCTTATTCAGGGCGTCTTCGAGTTGTTTACGGATGGTCTCAGACTGAACGGCGAACTGCGTGTACTGCGTGGTGCTGGCGAGGTCGACGGCTCTTCGCAGTAACTCGCGATCGTTGGTGAACTGTTGGAGGACGTGCAAGCGTTGATCGATTATGAAAACCGCGATGTAGACGTTCTGCTCCAACGCATTCTTGAGGAACTCCATAGACGCTTGGCGCGCCGGTCGCCGTGCGTCATTGTCCAGGCGCTCAAAAACCAGACTGACGAGGCGTAACTGCCGCATTGGGTCGAACCCCTTTGGTCCGGCTGCGGATTCGGACTCGAGCCCTGCGGCGTCCACACCCGTCACGAGGCGGAATCCCGTGATTTTCACGGGACTGTCCTCGTCGCGGATCGCGAAGTCTTTGCCTTCGAGGTCGCGCACGGGCTTGCCCTTTTTGTCGCGCACCACGACGTCGAGCAGCACTTCCTGAGTGCCGGTGCGAATCACAGTTGGCGGCGTAGTCGTTGAGGCGGGCGCTTTCGGCGGCTCCTGTGCGGTGAGCGCTAACGTGCTGAAAGTTAGCAAAAGGAACGAGCGCATAGCATCGTATATTGTCTCACTGGGATTGTCTTGCTGGGGATGTGTTGCTTTTCGGGGCCGAAGTTCCAACACCCCGGTTAGTGCATTTTTGTCAAACAAAGGCTGCTTGAGGGCGGGATTGCAATTGGACTGCATGCTCCACTATGCGCCGGAACTGATGTTGCTCCGGGATTTCACTTCGAGGAATACCAGTTTGTCCTGATAGATCTGGCGCACCGTTTTCTGCGCCGCCAGGGTTTCAAATTGTTGTGCTGGCCCTGGTTCGTGCCACCGGTGTCGCGAATGCATAGATCCAATCGTCAATAGGCCATCCTACCCACCGATCCTGCCTCGCCCTGATCGCCGATCTCTTCTTACTGCGTGCAGCCGGCGAGCAAGAGGAACCGTTCGTTTGTGCCTGCTATCGGTTTGCCCAGAAGAACACCGAAACTGCGCTGTTGCCCGGCCTAGCCAAGGCCTAGCCATTCAGGCGGCAATGAGAAAGGACCGCCGTGTTTGCGCGCTCAGGGAAGAACTGACGACCGCGTAATGTCCAAAAACTCGATCTGTTTGAATTTAATGATTTGCGAGATAACCAGGTTGTCCAGAGCCCGTCCTGAACCCGACGTAACACAACGTTACTTCGCCCGGAAATCGCCTCTAACGTTGGCCTAACGTTCTCCGAACAACCCGGCGAAGACCTGTGTTTCCAGTCTGATCGAGTTTTCGGATACTACGGGGGGAGGGCGTCCGATCGTGACCCCGCCGCTTTGCGTGAGATGACACGACTCGGACTGAAGCCCGGACTGGCAATCACGGTGGAAACAGGAACACGGAATGCCTCTCTGCGGGTCCGAATTGGCGATCGTACGGATTCAGTGCGCTTGAGCCAAACTCTTGCCTCCGGAATCTCGGTAATCGCCGGCCAAAATGGCGCATCCGTTCGGAGAGCGGCTCATTGACCGCGTAGTGTCCGAAAACTCGATCTGTTGAATTTAATGATGGTTGCGAGATGACCGGGTTGCTGAGCCCCGTCCTGAATCCGACGTAACACAAAGGATCAGAAAGGACTACCGTTTCTCGAAACCCTGATCCACGATACCCGCCACGCGCTCCGCCGCTTGCGAAAGTCCCCGGCGTTCACGGTGACCACGGTGCTGACGCTAGCGCTGGGCATTGGCGCGACCACTTCGATCTTCACTTTGGTGCACGCCGTAATATT
>QHXW01000349.1 GCA_003223115.1 Acidobacteriota bacterium | reverse complement strand
TGAGCCTGTGGAGCCCTCGACACTCGAGCGTATCGTACACCGGATTCCCGGCCTTGGACGGTTTGAGCGACTCCCAGGGGACGAAAATAAGGGCTTTGTTCCGCCCCGCCCTCGGGATGAAATCTCATTCCTGGCGTCGACAGCCAATGGTCGGGATCTTCTCGAAAAAACCCCGATCGCTCTGAAGATCAGACTCAACGAATCGGGCAAAATATGCAATGTACAACTGTTACCCGGCAGCAAGAATAACCCAGCCGCCAGTCTGGCCGTCCGCGCCTCGCTCACGTGGCAGTTCGTTCCCGCGCTTTGGAAAGGTAAAGCCGTGGCCAGCGAGTTGATCGTGCGTCTGACATTCGCGGGCAATTCAGGGTCAGCTTCAATTCACACCCCGCCTTCCCCAGGTACGGCGGGCCATTGAAGCCCAACTGGTTCGCTTTAGCGTCCGGACCGGCGCCGCGTTCGTCCCGGCCTAAGTAACGTCGGCATTATTCAGTCAAGGCTGAATCTAGAAGACCGCATACGCACTCTCGCCGGTACATATTTTGCGCCGTCGCGGTTGAAGAGAAAGGGCGAATAGTGTTGGTCGTAAATCACCACGTCAATCTGGTCACTCTAATGCGGCCTTAACAGGCTGTGGAGTGCGCCGAGATAAACCAGCATGGTGTTGTGAATGACTTTAAAGAGTCATACAGAAAGGAGTACCGAGCCATGCGTGGCCAGCCGCTAGGCTGCCATCGAAGCGTTGACAGGGGTACATGCGGCAGGTTATTGAGCTGCGAAATAAATCGCGACCGGAGTGCCGACGTCGTTCAGCATGGCGGAAGGCAACACCGAGGGGTGCGCTGCTATCGCAAGCACTCGGAGGATGGTTGTGATCGCTAGCGTTGAAAAAGGTCACGCATCAAGTTTAGGTTGCTTCCTCCACTTGAATTCCAAAACCCCGCGCAAATACGAGGCTATTCTCTTTCGTTATATTTCGCACGCAGCGGTTTCAGGTTTGGATTGTGAGATGCAGGACACCAGCGCCCAGGAGGTATTTAATGTTCCACCACCGTGTAAAGACGACATTGCCTTTTCGCTGGCGAACCCCGCTCCTGTTGTGTCTTGTGTTCGCTCTCACACTTCCGTCTCCCGCGCAAACCTGGATCTCGACATCCACGCAAGGCTTAGGCACGGTGCTGACGAACGCCGTGCAGCTCGGGCCTCTGCCCGCTTCCACCACACTGCACATCGCTGTGGCCCTGAAGTTGAACAACCGGGACTCGTTGATCCAGTACGTCAAGGCGATCAACGATCCCGGCAGCCCTCTTTATGGAAGTTCCCTTACGGTGAGCCAGTTCGTGGCGAACTACGCGCCTACGTCGGCGCAGGTACAGTCCGTGGTGAATTACCTCGTCGCACAAGGTTTCAGCAACATTCAGGTGGAGCCCAATAATCTTTTTGTCACGGCCGACGGCACCGTGGCCGAGATAGGTGCAGCATTTTTTACGAGCATCGTCCAATTCCAGCAAGACGGCCGTAAGATTTACGCGAATCTCACCGACGCTCAAGTGCCGGCGCCGCTGGGGAGTACGGTCGCCGCAGTGCTTGGACTCAATAACACAGGCCGCATGGCTCCGCCGATCCGCAAGCAGGCGCCTCCTTCTCTGAGCATACCGGCGGTTCACTTTTACACACCGCAGGGTTACTGGACTGCCTACGACGTGGGGGGGACGGCGACCGGATCGCAAACTCCGATCGCCATTTTTGCCGAGGGCGACCTCACGCAAGTCCTCAAAGACTTGCGCGTGGCGGAAAGCGTGAACGGCCTCCCGCAGGTGCCGGTACAAGTGGTCCAGGTGGGCCTGGCAAGCCCCGATACCGCGGGCCAGGACGAATGGGACCTTGACACACAGATGTCCACGGGGATGGCGGGCAAGGTCGCCAAGCTGATCATCTATGACACTACTTCGCTCACCGATTCCGATGTGGCTTTGATGTTCAATAAGTTCGCCCACCAAAATATTGCGAAAGCCGCGAGCGCTTCCTTCGGATTGTGTGAAACGTTCGCGTTCCTGGACGGCTCCATGGTGGCGGATGACCAGGTGTTCTTGGAAGCCGCGGCACAGGGCCAGACTGTCTTCGCCTCCACCGGCGATAACGGGTCGGCCTGCCCGGTGGTTGGTGCAACCAACGGCGTGCCACTTTCGGGCGCCGCCGGCATGGTGTTATATCCGGCGTCATCGCCATACGTGGTGGCGGTGGGCGGAACCACGCTGACCACCGACGCCAACTACAATTACATCGCTGAAGTGGGCTGGGATGCCGGAGGTGGTGGCATCAGCGCGTGGGAGATTGCGCCCGTCTGGCAGCAGGCAGTGCTGCCCACAACTGCGGCGGGCAAGGCTCTTCCGGATGTGTCGATGGATGCTGATCTGGTGAGTGGCGCGCTGGTCTATATTGGCTGCCAGCCCGGTCAGGACCCGCGGGCAACATGCGAGTTCATCGTTGGCGGCACCAGCCTTTCTTCGCCGCTATGGCTGGGAACGTGGGCGCGTCTGCAGAGCGCGCACGCCAACAGATTGGGCTTCGCCTCGCCAAGCCTCTACCGCCTGTATCAGGCGCCACCAGCCAGCTATCCCGGCTTTCATGATATCGTCGGCGGCTGCAACGGACTGTTCTGCGCGATTCCAGGATTCGACTACGTCACGGGGCTGGGCACGCCCGACGTTGCCGAGCTGAGGTCCGCTGTGAGATGACCTTGGAAGGCGGAGCCCGGCGGAACCGCCACAGCGTGCCTGTCGCGTCGCCTTTAGCGGAAGAGTTCGGATAAAATAAATTAAGTTTTTCCCCGGATTGGTGGGGGCAAGCGATCGCCATTAGAAATGGGACGAGTGGCTTCGGTCCGCTGGCGTATGCGCAAACGGGGCAGGGACCTGCACTGAACTTCTGCCCATGGCCCTTGCAGACCGCTCATGATGGCTCAAATCCCCCTCTGCGAATCTCCTTTCTCCTCATTACTCTCAACCTCCACTCTCAACCTCTAAGCATTTCCGGTGGCTGGCACGGCTTCTCCGGCCTCTATGCGAAGTTCCTGGCCCTGCTAAAACCCCGCTACTGGTGCACCTTCAAACCGACCGGTGCGGTGCAATCTTTCGGCGGCGCTGACAATCAAGGAACCACGAAGTACTTCTCCGAGCGGAGGCAGGACTCTGGTTAGGCCAACGCGACGATTGCGCAAGGCGAGGTCGGAGAGTTTCTCTCTTTCAACCATTTGGCTGCTGCAAGAATTACACAGCCAAACACCAAAAAGCAGCGAATTTCACAACTGCGAATTTCCTACCTATCTCATTGAGCTACCTGGGGATCGTTTCGGCGTGCGAAGTTCCTGCCGCTGGCGGGCACTCATGTACGAGAGTTGACGAACCGCTGCGCGCGCTCGGAGCATGACACCCATTGCACACCCATTCAATGCTATTGCCGAACACCTGCTGCCGCGCTCGACCCGCGCGGCGAGTCCCTCCAATCCCAATCCCGTTCCCCGAGTGTAGAGCGATTGCCAGTGCGCCAACAGCACACAACCGGATGGCCTGACTCGACCAACTGGCGAATCCGGCCGTCGGCGGATAGCACCCGGTCGACATTGTCGCTGATGAATTTTTGTCGCTCGGCGCGCGGGTGGACTGCGGCCGTTCTGAACAGCCTGATCGCTAGCTCCCTCGAAAATGGCCGTGTTGATCCTGCGTCTGCCAATTTCGTGATCCGTTGTGAGCCCAGGATCATGAGGAACTTAGTTATAGCTAAGCTAGTTGCAAGCGGCTGCGCATCGATCCGTTCGCCTACTTACGCGATGTTTTCTATCACTTGGCCTTTCCGGATCATGTGCAGAACCTCGTAGCCTTGAATCGTCCGCCAAGCCCATCGAACGATCGAAAACCTTGGCTGCCATTCACCCGCCGTTTGATCCCTGGATGGTCCTGTTCCACAACATTGCGTTGCACGTCACGAGCGCGTTCGGCTGCGGCCACAGCTGATTCCGCTTGGATATCTATTCTCCAAATCACGTGGTAAGTGCGCATTTTGCGTCCTTCCGTATGCTCGTCGAAGAATGCTAAATCAATGGGGCCGAAGCGTATTTCCAGAAATTCCCGTAACGGAGGAGAGGAAGTTGTAGTTGGTCTCGGGGTCTGCCCTAGATGCAAAATTCGGCTAACGCGAGAACCATCCAATGTTCGCCAAAGTGGACGCGTCAGGGGCTGGCGCTAACAGCTGTCAGAAGACGCGGGGTTCAGCTGATTTCTCGCCAGGACCGTGGGTCTCGTAAATCCCAGCTGGCGATAGCTGCACCGAAATCCCATCTACCCTGGAATCCGCCTACGAGAGCGGCGCGCCTCCACGCGTGGGTCGAGGACTCTTAGATCAATTCGATTCAAACTTGTCACCGTTGCGCACAGGCTCGGGCTGAAGTTTCAGGCTGCGCGTCGTTCGTTTCGGTGATCCCAAAAACGGCGGTTAAGAGCCCGCCATATGAGCGTTCCTCTTCAGCCGCAAATATTTGCAGCAATGGCATTTGTCACCCATTGGGTGAAGTGCGCAGCAGTTGGAACACCAGACAGGTCTCGGACTGGCCGAGAGCGCTCAGCGTCAATTGCCTTTTGTAGGGTGATGGAGACCGCCGACTTGCGGGATAGCTACGATCCAACCAAGTTCTGGCGGTTGCACAGCCCGCGATTCCGGCGAGTCCTTACTCAATGAGAGGAGGGTTCTGGATTCGTGATAATGATACAACCCCGTCAACTCAACACCCATAATATTGAATCTCGAATATTGAACCGCGCTAGGTTTATTACCCCTGGCATCCCTGCCGGTACAGCGAAGCTTCGTTGAGAACGATCCCGTGGTCCAGACACTCACGCCGGATCGTTCTGATCACGCGCTCAACGTAGGCTCGTTGCCAGGGTGACCGTGGCGCCGACAGCACTTCCGAATGCCCATATCCTGGATCTGCTTGCTGAAGGCGTCGCCGAAGATGCGGTCGCGATCCCGTAGAAGATAGCTTGGCGCGGTGTCAGGGGAACGCGTCGCGGAGACGGATGCCCGGGCTGGCCATGCCGAACCTTCAAGGTCCAAAAAAGTCGCAGCGCCAATCAGGCCACACTCCGCACAGCCAAGCCCAGAGGAGCCGGTCGAGGGGTGTCAACTTCGGCTTCTTCACCGAACGCTGCAGAACGCCTTCAGCACTCACGAGAAATAACCTTGGTATGCTCATGAAAAGTCCGTTAGGGCACAGAGGTGATGAAGTATGCGCAAGCCCCATCTTCTCAGATTGTTTGCGATTTACTGAAACCACAGTCAGATTCCGGCTCCCGCAATTAACCCTTAAGATAAGATCACTGGATTCACTCGCCCGATTTCAGCAGTCCGAACCGGCGGAACGCTTGCTTAATCGCCGCGACCTTTTCCGGCGGGCACGGATTTTCTTTAGGTGCGGTTCCGGACGCCGCGAGGCCGAACAGCTCTTTGCAGTGCGCGATCCAGGCGCTCTCGGGAACAAAGCCGTGTTGACGCGCGATCCATTTTTGGATTTCCTGATCCGTGGCACGTTGGCGAGTGGGTGGCTCGTTGCCAGAATGCGGATGCCCGTGTCCTTGATCGTCATTGCGAATGCTCATTTGTCGGTTTGCCCATCAGTTTAGCGGTGCCGCCCTTCAGCGTCCGCACGGAACCTACGCTCGACCAGCTTCAAGCACTTCGCCTCAAGCCGGACGATACCTGCCCAAGTGGAACTACACCATCTCACCCAATCTGTGAAATTGTTTTGCGTCGGTCCTAAGCGTAATTGTTCAAGAGTCGGCGTCGCAATAGAGCAAACACCTTAGCGAAAGAATAAGATCATTTGGGACTGCTTGCGAATGGTTCGCGTTGATGGAATCACGTGGCTAAGGGACTGCTACGAAGACGGGACTGCTACGAGAAGTGGCCATGGACTTGTCCGCAAATTGAGACAATTAGCTGGCCATCGCGGGTCTGCCGAATGAACTAGCTGCAGCGATCGATGCAGGCCCAGGCACGTCGCAGCGCGATCGCGTACCCGGTGTCGTGCTCGATAGCCGCTATGAGCACTTAACGGACACGGAGCGTCGTGCAAAGCCAAGTTCCGTCGCACTCATGGTTTCCGCGGCGGATACCCTGGTGCGTTACGGTGTACCGGATTTAGCACAGAGGGCGCGCGGTAACTGAAATTGATAAGCCACTGGTTAGACCAGTGAGACTCGAAGAGGTTCGACCGTTCCCGGAGTAGAATCCTCCTCAAGTGGCTTGATGACCAACGATGAGGAGGATCAATGACAGAGCTTTACCAGAGCCTATCCCATTCCAAATGGGACTGCAAGTACCATGTTGTATTCGTGCCCAAACGGCGGCGGAAAGCCATCTTCGGTCAGACACGCCGACATCTGGGACAGATTTTCCATGGGCTGGCGCGGCAAAAGGAATGCCAGATTCTCGAAGGGCATCTGACGCCGGACCATCTGCACATGTGCATCGCCATTCCCCCCAAGCACCCGGTGGCTTCGGTGATCGGGTTTCTCAAAGGGAAGAGCGCCATTGCGATTGCCCGGCTGTGCGGCAAGGAACGGAATTTCTCGGGCGAGCATTTCTGGGCTCGGGGCTATGCCGTTTCGACGGTCGGGTTTGAGCTGGAACAGGTCCGCCGCTATATCCGCGAGCAGGACAGCGCGGATGGTAACAGTGGACAATTCTGAACCGTTAACGAAGGCGCGCTTGAGCGCGACGCCTAGAATCATGATCGACCGCTTTGAGGCGGCCCAAGCCACCCGCTCCGCGGGGGTGTCTGACTCGCTCCCGAAGTCACTCCAAAAGTCCCTCTCGCACCCACACCATTAACGCAGATTGCTGATCGTGATACCCGTAAATTCATTTCATACGGGAGTAACGACTATCTATATTCGGCTCTCTACCGTTGATCGGCCAATCGTGACTTCACCGAAAAATTAAGCGAAGCGATTGAAAACAAGCCAATTGGCCGGTCCAATCTTTTTTCACGCCGTTGACCAATTGAATTTCATTGGAGTTCCGCTCCTAGCGGAGCAAAGATTGGCCGGTCAATCCGCAGGAATTCGATCAGACCTGCATTTTAGAGTCCGCTTTCTTGAACACGACGAATCGCGTCGAAGAACTTAGGCTCCTCGTCGCAATTGATCCCGAAGGGGCCGTCGTTCAGAAAATGGTCATCAAAATGGGTCACCAAGACTCACCTCCGAGCACGCCTTGGCGGCTCGCGGCAGCTCCAACAACGGCGTTGCGGCAGCTCCAACAACGGCGTTGCGACATCTCCGCGGCTTAAACCGGCAGAGCCGGGTCAGTGAGATTGGCCATTGCGTCGGCCGGCACGTCCTTCCCGTCCTTATAGAACGCCAGATAGAACGCCAGGCAGATGAGGGCCGAATTGAAATCCGCGCGGATCGAATCGCCGCCGCAGACCTAGCCGCTCGCGATCAGATTCGAAAGTGGCTGCACCAGGGCACGATCGATAGTGCGCTTCAGATGACGCGCTCCATACTTCAAGTCCGTGCCTTCGCGCAGGAGATAGTCTTGGCGGCTTCGGTCAGCGAAAAGACGAACGGAGTGGTAGTCGAGGAGTTGAGGATGCGCTGCTGCAGGATGTTCAACTCGAGGCCCGGGATCTTCAGTAGTCCTGCCTGACCCAGCGGCTTGAACACCACAACCTGGTCGATGCGATTCATGAATTCCGGATTGAATTTTCTTCGCGCCGCCTCGACACCCGTCCGCGCAATCTTGTCTGAAGTGCCCTCATCCAGCTCACCGGTCCTGTGCCGGAAGGAACCGGCCGTGCGTTTCACCCGAGACGTTCTGGGCGATCCCGACCCGGCAGAGGGGATCGCGGACGACGACGATGCAGAGGAGGACGAGGACCAGGACTGACTGCAGCCCGGCCGTACTATGGCCAACATCCGGTGAACTCCCGATTCAATCACGATGAGGGTGGTCTCATAATCAAAAGGCGGGCACTCTGGTACAGGGTACCCCGAGGGAACTGCGCGCCCAACGCGTCAAGCGCTCAAGCGAACTCGGCATCAGGGTGCTCGCTTCGCTCTGACGGCGCACCTGGTCCCTCTGAATCGATCGCTGAAATGCGGTCGCGATCCCGTAGAAGATAGCGTGGCGCGGTGTCCCCAGGGAACGCCCCGCGGAGTTGTTGGGCGGTCGATTTTTGGCAAGCAACTGCTGTTGATCCCGACAACCGGCTCGTGTGCGCCGAACTGGAAGCACGGTGGAACGCGGCTCTCCAACGCGCGGAGGAACTGGAGCGTGGCCTCAAAGACATCGAGTCAACGCCACTCCCCACGTCCATACCAAATAGAGAAGTTCTGCTGAGCCTTGCCCAGGATCTTTCAAACGTTTGGAACACGTCAAGTGATATGGGATTGAAACAGCGGACGCAAGGATCTCGAGGAGATCGTGGCCAACGTCGATACTGCGACGAACGAGCTGGTTCTGGTGATCCATTGGGCGGGTGGTCGACACACCGAAGTTCGAGCACGTCGGCGGAAGAGCGGAGAACATGGTCGTCGAACCGATACTGAGGCGCTAGACTAGAGATCACCAAACAGATGGCGGGCCAATTCCCTGATGAGTTGATTGCCGCGCCCCTCAACCGTCTGGGCTTGAAAACGGGAGCGGGCAACCCAGGGAAAAAGAACCGCGTATGTTCACTCAGAAGTAAACTGAACCTGCCCATTACGATCCCGCTGCGCCGACGACGACCGTAACGGCTGCCCAGGCCGCCCAGCGATTGGGAATCGACGCTAGCTCCCTCGAAAATCTTGCTTGAAGTGTCCGGAAATGCTGGCGTTGAGAGCAAGGCGGGAGTTTGGATCGAGGCGAGTGCCAGATTCGGCGAAAAGGCAGACCACTCCCGACGCCGCGAGAGATCAGTTCGGCGGACCAAAGTGTGATGGTTTGGCGGATCGTCAGTAAGATTTAGCCAGTATCTGGAGGCTTAACACAAACGATGCTGGTTATCCAGCCGAGCGAGGTCTAGCTTAGCTATAGTCTAGGATGGTACACGAACTTCGCGGCCGAAGGTGATTCAGGGGAGGCAGATCGTCCCATATGCACCTTGGCAGATTCCAGTCGAGGCACTGGATTCACCGGGTGTGCGGGAGCGAGTACGGCAGATCCGGGAGCGAGTGCGGCAGATCAAGGAAGGTGATCTCGATGATTCTGCCTGGCATCGAGTGAGCGTCGATATCGTGCTTTCGGGGATCGCTCGGCCCGGACACATGGCGCCATTGGCGGGGTATCGCCATGAAGCGATCGCATTCGCATCCGCGCCTGTTGAACCATCCACCCACTCAATTCGGCTCAAGCTTGGTCCGCACCGTTACGGTCGGCTCGCCGGAAGTACGCGGAACCGGCGGCGACCTTCTATTCGATACGTGTCGAAGTCCGCATGATCCACAGTGAAGATGGTCGACAAAGCCTCACGCTTCGTTGCGTCTGCGAAATCCACCGGGTGATCCGAATAGCGCGACATCAGTGCTTGTATTTGCGATAGTTCTGAATCCTCGATTACCGCCAGCACGATGGCACCAGAGCGCACACCAGACGGCCTCCATCTCATGACGGCTGTCACCAACCAGATGAAACAGTTCCGTCTGCACGGCTTCGGAGGTTACCAGAGGAAGTCGGAGTTACTCAAACGCATCCACGCAGACCCGGTGCCAACGATCCGTCCTGTCCAGCAGCGGCAAGATAGCTCCTGTTAGATCAGAGCGTTAGCGGTCATGGTGGCGTCGCAGACGCTGACGCACACCTTGGCGTGCGTTCTCGGAGCTATGAGCATTGCCGCTCGCGAGAACCCCAAAGCACTTCGATGCGGCCTTCTGAAGACGAGGTTGCTCCTCATCGCCCTCTATTTCTGTGCCGCTTTTGTTTAGCCAGTCGCGGGCGGCCAGATCGAGAACCGCGGAAAGCGAAAGCTTCCGCCGGTGCGCTTCACACTCCAACCCAGTCTTGAGATCGGTCGAAACGCGCCAACTATAAACTTCATTCTTCATGCACTAATTGTAGTGCAGTCTTCGCTTTGCTTCCACTGGCAAAGGGTTCGCGGCCGACCCTTTGACGCCAGGGAAGCAGATCCTGGCTGACGCCGAAGTGTCGATTCAGACGGATCGGGCGCGACACGCTGCCAGCTACCTCTCGACTTCAGCCTCCTCTAGATCACGAGAAGAAGTTCGGTCTGTTCGGTCTAGTGCAGGAACATTGACCGTGGCATAATGGAGCAGGTCATGTCGTCGCACGTGATCCCCCTTGAGGCGCTTTTGGAATTGCGGAAACTCCTGGATTCCTTGCAGACAGCTGATGCCATTCAACGAAAGTCCCAGGTTGAAGAGCGTTCAAGACACCGGGCCAACTGAAACGCCAGCCGCGCTTGCCTCAATGGCTTCAGCCCTCCGACGCCGCCTTCAAGCACAACAATCGACCGACGACATTCAAGTTTTTCAATAACATACCGAGGTAGTTCACCATTGTCACGGTTACGTACTGTTCATGTCTGGGTATCCGAAGGATCATCTTGTTGGAAATGAATTGTTGGAACGGGGTGAATGCCTTGCTCGCCAAGCCGTTTTCGCCGGAGACGCTGTTTCCACGGTGTGTGTGAGGCTCTGAATGGCTCACACCAAATCCAGGCACTGACTCGCAGGAAATTCTCACTCGCGGGCGAAGTACGCGAAGCGACCGCTTGATTCAATTCTGTGCGTCAAACCACGCATGTTGCATTTCGTCGCGGTGTGAGGCGATGAAACGGATGTTCACCTCTGATGTTTTGAGCTAACCTCTTAAGCTTCATTCATTTTTTGACTGCTGTTTTGTACTCAATTATGTAGACATGTATTATTGCTAGATTTTCATTGTTAAATGAGTGTTTATGCCTTATCATGTGGACATGTACGTCGCCC
>QHXW01000347.1 GCA_003223115.1 Acidobacteriota bacterium | reverse complement strand
GGCGGATGTTTTTCAGCTTAGCATACCCTCCCCTGCGCGCCGCGAAAAATGGACGCGCGTGAACTCCCGGTGGCAGAATATTCCCATGCCGGAAAGTGTGATTGTCATCGCAAATGGGGATTTGCGCCTGGCCGCGAATCAGAAGTGCTGGCCGGCGCAAGCCCGTGCTGAGGAATCCGTGCTGGACGCCATTCGCCGCGAAGGCCGCGAAGTGCACCGTGGACACGCCTTCGACCCCGTCAAGCAACACGGTTTCATCGACGGCCAGAAGCGCGGCATGGAGGTATTTCGCGAAATTCCGCATCAGGCGCCGCTGCTGGTGGTCGAGGCCGTGTGGCAATATAGCCATCACCTGCTGCACGGCTTGTACACGCACCGCGGTCCCATCCTGACGGTAGCGAACTGGAGCGGCGAGTGGCCGGGTCTGGTCGGCATGTTGAATCTAAACGGCTCGCTCACTAAAGCCGGCGTCAAATACAGCTCACTCTGGAGCGCCGATTTCCACGACGATTATTTTCTGAAAGGTCTGCGCCGTTGGCTCTCGGGCCAGCCGGTCGAACACGACACCAGTCATGTTCACGCAATCCGGGCCGTGAAACTTCCACCACGGGCCAACAAAATCGCGCGGGTGCTTGCCGCCGACCTTCAACGCACAAAGGCCATCATGGGCGTGTTCGATGAAGGCTGCATGGGCATGTATAACGCCATCATCCCGGATGAACTGCTGCACCCAACGGGAGTTTTCAAGGAGCGCTTGAGCCAGTCCGCACTTTACGCCGCCATGCAGCGGGTGCCGGAAGAAGGAGCCCGGAGCGTGCGCGCGTGGCTGGATGCGAAAGGCGTGCAATTTCACACAGGGATGGATCCAGACACCGAACTCACTGATGCTCAGATCCTCGAGCAATGCAAGATGTATATCGCGGCGGTCCGGATTGCGGATGAATTCGGTTGCGATGCCATCGGCATCCAGTATCAGCAAGGGTTAAAAGATTTGACGCCGGCTTCGGATCTAGCCGAGGGTCTGCTGAATAATGTGGACCGGCCCCCGGTGCGTGATGACTCGGGCAGCCGCGTGCTCTACGAAAACCAGGCGCTTCCACATTTCAATGAAGTGGACGAATGCGCGGGATTAGACGCACTCGTCACAAACCGGATCTGGACGCACCTGGGTTACGATCCTGAAACTACATTGCACGATGTGCGCTACGGCGAGGACTATGCGGTCAACGGAGACCGTGAGTTCGTCTGGGTGTTGGAGATTTCAGGCGCAGCGCCACCCAAGCATTTCATCGGAGAATACGCGGGAACCATTAGCGAGCGGCAGCCGCCTATGTATTTCCGCTTGGGCGGAGGCACGTTGAAAGGCGTCAGCAAGCCGGGCGAAATTGTGTGGAGCCGCGTGTTCGTCGATAACGGCGCCCTCAAGGCGGACCTGGGACGCGCCAAGGTGGTGGCGTTACCTCAAGAAGAAACCGAGCGACGCTGGCGGATCACGACGCCGCAGTGGCCGATCATGCATGCGGTCACCTACGGCGTCACGCGCGATCAAATGATGGCGCGGCACAAGTCCAATCACATTCAGGTGGCCTATGCGCCGGATGCGGATGCGGCCAATCTGGCGCTGGCAGCCAAGGCTGCCACTTTCCGTGATATGGGTCTGGAGGTCAGTATCTGCGGAACACATAACGGGCTGTTATAATCCGCAGAAGAACGTCTTTCTTGCGAACGTGGCGGAATTGGCAGACGCACCAGACTTAGGATCTGGCGCCCGAAAGGGCTTGGGAGTTCGACCCTCCCCGTTCGCACCATGGCCTTAGGAGCCAGTGGCCGCAAGGCCGTCTCGGTTCAAGTCCGAGCATCCGCACCACTCACTGCACCGGCTCCGTCTTCGGCTTCGGCTGCAGCTCCGGCGCCGGCCGCGGCGCCAGGCTCGCGCGCATATAGGCTTCTAACTTCTTGGCAGTCTCGGCCAGGTCACGCTCGATGACGATGTTGTAGCGCTCGAAGACCGCTTCGGTCTTGTGGCCGGAAATCTGCATCGCCCGTTTTTGCGATCGATCCCCGCCCGGACCATACTGCGCACCGCGCTGCGCCGCAGATCGTGGAACCGCAAGCCGACAAGCCCAGCGCGCCGGCATGCTTCCGCCCAGCCCTTCCGAAAATCCTTGATCGGCTCGCCGTTGCGGTGGAACACCCACGGGCACTCGGGATAATACTGATCGCGCTCGTGGCGCAGCATCTCAAGCCACGGCTTCATCTCGCCGTAGATCGGCAGGATACGCCCCTCGTCGTTCTTGGTCGTCCCCGGTCGCAGCACGATCTGGTCGTTGAGCAGATCTACTTGCGGCCAGGAAAGCGGCCGCAGAAGTTTTCTTCGGCCAAGCAGCTCGCCGCGCCGGCAACCAACATGAAAGGCGATCACGAGCAGCGGCTTCACCTCGCGCGGCAGCTCCGCCAGCAGGCGCGCGTACTGATCCGATTCCAAGAAGCCCGTGCGCACGTTCCGTTCTTTGAACATTGGAAAGTAGGGCGTGCTGGTCAGCTTCGGCGGCGTCGCCCGGCGCGCGAGATTGAATGCCCGGCGCAACAGTGCCATCTCGCGATTGATCGTCGCATCTGCCGCGCCTTCCGCGCGACGTTGCACCTGGTAGTCGCGTAGAGCGTCGGTGGTGACTTCTCTGGCTGTGTTTCCACCCAAGTACGGCCGCACGTGCTTCAGCCCGACGCGCAGGAAATCGTCGATCGACCGCGGGTGATTCAACTGATACTCGCGCGCGAGATCGTCCAGCAGCTCGTTTACCAGGATTTCCTGCGGTCGCGGTGGAGGTCCGCTCGAACCCGCTGCGAGGCGCTCGCGCAGTAGCTTCTGGGCGGCAGCGAGCTTGGTGCTGTGGCTGGATTCCTCGTGGTGGACACCATTCGCCGAGTAGGTAATGTACCAGATGCGGCCGCGTCTCCGGACGTAGCCACTACCCTTTCGAGCGCGTTTCATACGATTCCCTCCTGTGATGACGTTCCGATCCGGGTACGCTCGATGTACCGGTGGAGCTCGCGATACTCGATGTCGAGACGACGCCCGCCAGGCGAGCGCACCGCGCGGATTTGGCCGCGGGCGATCATCTTGTACACCGCATCGACCGAGCGGCCGAGCATCGACGCTGCCTCGGACACAGGCACTAACCTGGTTGGCGTGGCCGCAGCAGTGCGCCGCTCGGCCAGTAGTCGCTCCACGCGCTCCGCAACAGCTTCGACGAAATCATCCCCCCAATGCCGTGGCTTGTCAGGCTCGCGCCCGGCGAGCCAGCACTCCACGCCAACAACCAGGCCAGCCTGGCCGGTTACGAGATCTCGTACCCAATCGCCAGGCTGCAACGCGCGCCCCAACGTAGGATCGATGTGTCTGGCGTTCTTCTCAGGCGGCATCGAGCGCCTTCCCTTGCTCTTCCGCGTGCCAGTGCAGCATTATCTCCTGCTGGTTCGCGCACAGATCGAAATCGTACTCCGCCATCGACGTGAAAACTTGCTGGCACGCCAGGCACACGTAGACGCGCGTGCAAGCGGGGGGCGCTCGCAGCGTTTCTTCGAGGAACTGTCGCTTCCACTCAGCAAGGCTCATGTATTCACGCCTCTCGTATCACTCAAATCGCTGCAGCAACCCGATCTCCCAATCCTCGTAACTGAACTCCGGTTGCCGGTGCTTCAAGTCCACATCCTGCACGCGGTAGGTAAGCCGTACCACCAAAGCTTCATCGCCACGCCTCATGCGGACGGCCACGCGAGATAGTGGCACCTGGCCGCCAATCGTCCGCGCGATGTAGTGCGCCGTCGCGGGGTAACCCACGCGCTACTCCCAGGGGCCTGCGCGGATCCACACGCGTGCATCAGCCAGCGACAGCACCGTGTAGCGGTAGAGGCCTGGCTCCGGTATAACAGCGCTGTTCATCAGGTAGCGCATTGTTTACTTGTGCCTCAATCAGGCACCCCCATGTGTGAGCGCAACCGCGTGGGCCAACACTGGCACGCCCGGCGTAACTGCGCGTCGAATTCGCCTGGATCCCATCGCTCTTCCGCCTGTTCGGTGATGGCGGTATGCAGCGCGCTTGTGAACTCGGGCGAAAACGTCAGCGCTCGCAACGCGCGCACGATGTTGCTGTCCGCGTCCACCAGAACCACGCAGAGCAGCGCGCGGGTTTCGGCGGTCGCCGGCGCCTCCGGGAGCTGCCGCTCATTGGCTGGTACGAGGTGCCACGAATACGGCGCATCACGCCAAGCGATCGCCTCGCCGAACCGATAGAGAAACAAAATCACGAGACCAAAGATGAGCAGGCCGAATTCCGCTTCGCCGGTGCGCACCGCGGTGATCTCGTCTTCGCTGAGGTGCGAGAAGCACACCAGCAGCTCGTGCTGGCCGGAGCGGAAGTTGTATTCGGCACGAGTGGCGATCGATGTGCGGCCGGCGATGTAAGGTTTGCCCACTTCGAGAACAGCCATGCCGTCACACCACAATCACTCGGCTGATGCCATGCGCACCCAGCCACTCCCCAATAGAACGCCCGTGAGAGAACCGACAAAGCAGCGTTCGCCCATCCACGGGCCGCCACGTGGCTCCGCCATCGAGAA
>QHXW01000346.1 GCA_003223115.1 Acidobacteriota bacterium | reverse complement strand
TATCACGCGGCTTCTGGCGGTATTCGGAATTATCTCCATCATGCTCGCGAGCATCGGCATCTACGGCGTAATGTCGTATACGGTCGCCGAACGGACCAATGAAATCGGTATCCGACTGGCGCTAGGTGCGCATCGGGCCCACGTTGTTCGCATGGTACTGCGTAAGTCGTTCACGCTGGTCTTCGCTGGCATCGGCATTGGCATTACCGCCGGAGTTGGCCTCACGCGAGTCATGGCCGACTTGCTCCTATTCGGTGTGACGCCTTGGGACCCCGCGACCTACGGAACAGTCGCGGTCGTGATCGCCACCGTCGCCGGCATCGCCAGCTACCTTCCCGCGCGGCGTGCAGCAAAACTCGACCCCATGCTGGCACTGCATCACCAATGATCGTGGCGCTCGACTGGTCGCGGCGGAGCCGCAGAGCTCTGGGAATGAGCAGATGGCGCACACGGGGATTAACGATTGTCCAGATAACGGGGTTCGCGGAGAATGAGAACCGTGCGGCTGCCCTGAATTGCAATGGAACACAAGCGGACTTCGAAGGATCGGTGGTATTCATACTTCTACGGACCGGACGATTCCCCGCGGCCAAGTCGTCAGCCGTGATCCCTGCGCAAGGACATTTCGTATGTTCGCGGGCGTGGATAGATGCCGAATTTCAGGTCTCCGACCTCCACCCAATAACCTTTATCGTTTAGGCTTGACATCTTTTGCTAACGGATTCAAACTTGCATAGTCTAACTATGTCAAAAGGTCCGATGCGAGACGAGATTCCGCCTGGAACGCTGTACATGCTGATCCTGAAAACCCTGGCTCGAGGAGGCGAGATGCACGGTTTTGAGGTCGCAAACTCGATTCAGCAGATCTCCGAGGATGTCCTGCAGGTTGAAGAAGGGTCACTGTACCCGGCGCTCCAGCGAATGCTTATTAAAGGTTGGGTCAAGGCGGAATGGGGTGTTACGGCCGGGAACCGACGGGCCCGGTATTACAAGCTCACGAAGCCGGGACGCAAACAATTGGAAATTGAGCTGTCGCAATTCCAGCGTGTGAACCAGGCCATCACGCGCGTGATCCAGACGGCATAAGTGGAGGATCGATGAACTGGCTTGGTGAGCTTTGGCGCAGGCTGCGGATGCTCGTTCGGCGCTCACAATTTGACGCGGGCCTCGAAGAAGAAATGCGGCTGCACATCGAGCTAAGGGCTCAGCAGCAAATTGAGGCTGGCTCTGCCGCTGACGAAGCTGGCTGCGCCGCGCAGCGACGCTTTGGGAACACGCTGCGTCTGAAGGAAGTAAGTCGCGAAACGTATCAATGGCTATCGTTGGAAATTCTGTTACAGGACGTCAGGTACGGCCTGAGAATGATGCGGCGTTCTCCGGGCTTCACGGCGGCAGCGGTGCTGACCCTGGCTCTTGGTATCGGAGCCAATACGGCCGTCTTCAGCCTGGTGGACGCGTTCTTGCTGCGTCTACTCCCAGTCAAAGATCCGCAACAGCTTGTTTGCATCCGGCATGGAGCGCCCAAGGTCGGCAATTCCAGCGACTTCTCATATCCCGCGTTCGAAGCCCTGCGCGATCGGAGCCATTCCTTTTCGGGCCTGTTCGCCTATGACATCAGCCATGTCAATGTGATGGCAGATGGGGAGTCCGACTACGTCGACTGCGATTTCGTATCCGGCGGGTATTTCGATGTTCTGGGTGTCGGGGCGATCATTGGCAGGACCTTCACAGCCGACGATGACCATCCAGGAAAACCGGCTGTAGCCGTAATCAGCTATGCATACTGGACGCGGCGCTTCGCCCGGAACCCCGGGGCGATCGGAAAAACAGTGTATCTGGCAGGAATTCCATTCAACCTCATCGGCGTGACACCCTCGAATTTCTTTGGCAGAAATGTGGCCGGAAATTCGGCGGACATTACGCTGCCGATGTTTGTACATCCACGGCTTGCATTGAAGGACCATGACACGTTTGAAATCATGGCCCGCCTTAGGCCCGGAGTCGCTCCTGACCAGGCCCAGGCGGATCTCGACGTGATCTATCAGGGCTTCCTCCTTCACGAAGCCGGGTTGCAACCCTCCGCCAAGGTACAGCAGGAGCTTCGCGCCCAAAAGATCGTTCTCAGGCCTGGCCTCCGGGGAATTGCCGCTGACGACGATAGCTTCGCCCGAGAGCTGCGCATCCTGACGTGGGTGGTGGGGATCGCTCTGCTGGTTGCTTGCGTCAATATAGCCAATCTGCTCCTGGCCCGAGCGTATTCGCGGCAGAAGGAAATCGCGCTGCGGCTCGCGATCGGCGCCGGACGAATGCGCCTCGTTCGTCAACTGTTGACCGAAAGCACTCTGCTGGCGATGGCAGGTGGGGCGGCGGGTCTGCTGTTCGCGAAGTCGGGTATGGGTTTGCTTGTCGCCGTGCTTTCCCTGGGCCGCGATCCCATCGCTTTCGACCTGCATCCCAATGCGAGTGTTCTTGCGTTTACTGCTGGGGTCTCTCTGCTGGCCGGCATCCTATTTGGGCTGGTTCCCGCTGTTTCAGGGACCCGGATCGACTTGAACGCGCGTTTAAAGGGCTGCGAGGTAGGGGCGAGCTCGGGTAGACCACCGGTTCGATTGGCGAAATCGCTCGTGATCTCGCAGGTGGCGTTATCGCTCGTCCTGCTGATTGGGGCCGGGCTTTTGATCCGAAGTATCCGACTGCTGTATCACGTCGACACCGGGTACGAACGCGAAAAGGTACTCATGGCCTGGGTTCTGCCCGTTCTTGCGGGCTACGATCACACGAAAGAGGTGGGCCTTTACCGCGAGTTGCTAGACAGAATGAACGGAATTCCCGGAGTGCAATCCGCCAGCCTGGCGCGAATGCGACCGGTTTTTGGGCAGTGGTATCGGAGAGTGCGGGTGCAGGAGGCGACACCTGCCGGGAATCAGGCGCCGGAAGTCTACTACGGTCCCGTGGGCCCGCGTTTCTTTGAAACGATGAGAATTCCATTGCTCCTGGGACGAGAATTCTCAGCAGCCGATACCGAAGCCGCAGCGAAAGTTGCCATCATCAGCGAAAGTGCGGCTCGGATTCTTTTGCCAAACCAAAACCCGATAGGCCGTAACATCAGTTTTGACGGTGTTGAGCCGAGCGGCCAGATTGAAATCGTAGCCGTCGTAAAGGACATCCGCCATCGTCCGCGGGAACGGCAGCCGCGGCCCGCCGTGTACGTACCATACACCCAGGCCACCGCTGACGCATTCGGTCAGATGAACATTCTCGTTCGCACGGCCCAGAACCCTTCAAGCGTCATTGCAACCGTTCGCCGGCAGGTGCAATCGCTCGATAGCAAGCTGCCCTTTAGTCGCGCAGAAACACCGAAACAGGAGCTCGATGAATACCTCGGCGAAGAGAGATCGCTGGCTGCACTCCTCGCTCTCTTTGGAACACTTGCGCTCGTGCTGGCATCGGTCGGGCTCTACGGGATGATGTCGTACACGATCAGCAGGAGAACGCGAGAGCTGGGTATCCGGATTGCGCTCGGCGCGCGAAAGGGCGACCTCCTCCGGATGGTCTTGCGGGAGACCGCAAGCATGATCGTGATCGGAGTCGCGATTGGGCTGCCTGTTTCATTCGTTGCTGCACAGTTTATTGCGAGCATGTTATTCGGCGTGGGAACGAGCGACCCGATGGCGATCTCAATCGCGGTTCTGATCATGTTCGTGACGGCCTTGACGGCAGCCTACATTCCGGCACGCCGGGCCACAAGAGTCGATCCAATGGTGGCTTTGCGCTATGAGTGATTGGCTCGCCCAGCTTTGGCGAAGGCTGCGATTTCTCGTCAACCGACGGCAATTCGAGCGCGATCTCGACGAAGAGATGCAACTCCACAAAGAGTTGCGCCAAGAGAAATACCAGAGTGCGGGAATTGATTACGATTCTGCGCGTTACAAAGCGCAGCACCGGTTCGGTAACGTCACATTGCTGAAGGAGGTGAGTCGGGAAATGTGGGGATGGATCGTGTTCGAACGAGTCGCGCAAGATCTTCGTTACGCCCTGCGAACCATGCGCAAGAGCCCTGGTTTCACCGCGGTTGCGGTGTTGTCGCTCGCGCTGGGTATCGGCGCGAATACCGCCATCTTCACATTCGTGAACGCAGCGCTGCTGAAGCCGCTACCCTACCCACATCCGGACCGCATCGTCGCACTGGTTGAGCGCCATCCCAAATACGGTATTAGTCCTGTCCACCCGCGTAGCTTCATCGAATGGCACGAGCGCGCCCGATCCTTTGAAGCCCTTGCAATCGCACAGGCCATTCCCATCAACACCGAGGGAGACGACGGACCCGAGCAGGTAGCGGGCTTGTGGACAACGTCAGAATTGTTCCATGTCTTCGGTGTTTGGCCATCTCTAGGGCGTGCCTTTACGGACCAGGAAACGCGTCCGGACGCAAGCCCCGTCGCTATCCTAAGTCACGGTTATTGGCAGAGGCGGTTCGGGTCGGACCCGAATATCTTAGGCGAGATCATCCAAATCGAACGCCAGCCCACCACCGTGATCGGAATCATGCCATCCGGCTTCCGGGTTGCCGCACTGAATACCGATGTGTACTCTCCGTTGCCGTTGGACCACAACAAACCGGAATCCGTGGGCTCACGCGCATTTCAGTGTTACGGCCGTCTTCGATCAGACGCAAGCCTCGCGTCGGCGCAGGCGGAATTGACCGTCATCGCGGATCAGGTCGGCCGCCAATATCCCATAGATGAGGGATGGGGCGTGATGCTGACTAACCTGCGCGACTACCTGGCGCGGGACACTCGCCAGGTGCTGTTGCTGTTGCTCGGCGTGGTCGCTTTCGTCCTGCTGATTGCATGCGCGAACATGGCCAGCCTATTGTTGACGCGTGGTGTTGGCCGCCGAAGCGAGCTCGCTTTGCGCGCATCGCTCGGCGCAGGCCGCCTCCGGCTTGTTCAGCAATTGCTGATCGAAAGCCTCGTGCTTTCCGCAGTTGGCGGTGCAATTGGCTTGGTGCTTGGTTTGTGGGCCAGCCGCGCACTTATCCTCTTGGCGAAAGAGGCGGTCGCCTTCGGGCAGATGGCGGACATACATTTGGACATACGTGTTCTGGGCTTCACACTGGCCCTCTCTCTTCTCACCGCAATCGTGTTCGGGCTGGCCCCGGCCTGGCAAGCTTCGCGCTTCGATCTGCAAGCAGCTCTCAGGGAACACGGTCGGGGGGCGGGCGACACTCGGGGTCAACAGCGATTTCGCTCCGCATTGGTAGTTGGCGAGGTGGCCCTTGCCGTGGTTTTGCTGGTGGGCGCGGGTTTGCTCCTCCGCACGTTTTCTCAACTGCTCCAAGTGAAACTCGGCTTTCAACCCGAGCACGTTCTGACGATGCACATGGTCGTTATGGGGGACGCGGCGAGGCGCGCGAACCTGGTCGAAGGAGTACTGGATCGAGTCGAGACTTTGCCTGAAGTGCGAGCGGTCGGCACAATTCAATTTCTCCCGCTCGGAGGCTGGACAAATAGAGGTCCGTTCCACTTTGTAGGACGGCCCGACCCCGCGGCGCCCGAGAGCATGGAAAGCGACACTTCCGTAGTGAGCTATGGATACTTTGCTGCGATGGGCATACCCGTTCTGCGGGGCCGTCCATTCAGCAGGCAGGACCGGATGGGTAGCCAACGAGCGGCGCTGGTGAATCAATCGTTCGTCAAAAAGTACTGTCGGCACGAAGATCCACTCGGCCTGCGCATTTCCGGGGACTGGTCCGACCCGGCGCCTGCCGAAATTGTGGGCGTGGTGGGTGACATCCGGCACGACGGGCTGACGACAGAGCCTCGGCCCACTGTGTTCCTGGCACAGGCGCAAGGGCCCGGCTATATCACCTACCTCGTGGTGCGCACGGCGGCCGCGCCGGAAGGACTGGCAACAGCGATCCGTCACGAAATCCTTCAGGTGGATCGCAGCCAGCCCGTTACCGACATAAAGATGATGGACCAATACGTGTCTGCATCATTGGCACGGCCAAGACTATATTCGGCGCTGATCGGCACGTTTGCCTCACTCGCACTGGTGCTCGCGGCCGTCGGCCTGTATGGTCTGATGGCCTATGCCGTTAGCCGGCGAACCCACGAGATCGGCATTCGTATGGCTTTGGGAGCGCAGCCAGGGGCGGTATTGCGATCGACACTAGGGCAGGGTGCTCGGCTAGCCGTCATCGGACTGGTCCTCGGTGTCGGGTGCGCGATGGTCTTGAGCCGTTTCGTTGCGAGTTTGCTTTACGGCGTCAGCCCGGGCGATGTGCCAACCTATGCGGGCGTCGCCGCGTTGCTCGGAGGTGTGGGGCTGATTGCTGCTTACGTTCCCGCACGCCGGGCGTCAAGAGTCGATCCAATGGTGGCGTTGCGTTATGAGTGATTGATGGTCGAGCTTTTGCGAACAATGCGATTCCTGATTAACGAGGCGGAATTCGAGCAAGATCTCGATCGAGAAGTGATCGCGGAACGAAAAACGTTATCGGTCATTATAGGACGCTATTTTTCTGCCGCATCCACGAGGATTTCTCGGCGGGGCCGGTGTCCCAGAACCGGACTTAACCGGCCAATTTGTGCCCGTTCTAATGCGGCGACGCGACAAGTCACTTCAGACCCACGAAGTACATTCTGCACAATGAAGACGCGGACATCAAGTGATTTTGTTCCGACCGATTAGTAACGTTCAAGTCTGTCGCCAGATTAGCCTTCTTGGATGCTTTCAGGTAAGGCAGCTCGAACGAAAAGAAGAAATGAAAGCCTAACAAGGACACGTTGAGCATCCCTCTATGGGAGCGCCCCAACCAACTGTTGGCCGGTATAAAAGGACTTCCGGACAATCACGCGATGCCACATCAACGACTAGGGCGTTACGCAGCCGCGTGTCGCTGACCCAGCGCCCGCAGACAGAGGGATCGGAAGGATTCAGCGTCATCGCCTTTGCTTTGTCCCTCGTGATCCTGGCGCTATTCTCGCTGAGGGTCGTCGA
>QHXW01000345.1 GCA_003223115.1 Acidobacteriota bacterium | reverse complement strand
TGCTCCAATCTCCCAAGCAACTCCGGCAATTCTTCCCTGGATCGCGCAACATCCCCATCCCTATAGTTCATAATCCGCCGATGCGAACAGCGACGCGCCGGTCGCAGATGGCCTGGCTCCATCAAAAAAAAACGCAGCTCCGATTTTTGCGCCGGAAAGTAGCTAAGCTAGACGACTCGCCGCCCCGAAATAATCTGAATCAGCGCTACGGCGAGTCCAACGATCAACAAGATGTGAATGAAACCGCCGAGCGTGTAAGAAGTGACCAATCCAAGCAGCCACAGGACCAGTAGAATCACGAAAATCGTCCAAAGCATATTTCCTCCCGCATATTGTTTGATAGCGCGTGAACCACTGCGTATTCAGCGGCACTTCAAGGGCCAAATCGTGTAGCTTTAGTTCTGCCGCTCCGCCAGCAGAGTGAAGTGGACAAGCATTTCGTCTTTAGTCCCGATCATTCCCAGCGCTGCGGACGGCGGCTTCCGGCCGTAATCCTTCAAGCGGAGGTGTGCCGAACCATCGAGTGACAGTTTTTGACCCGCCGGAGTTACGACCACGTTCACGATGATTGGTTTCGTGATTCCGCGCACAGTCAGGTTGCCAGTAGCTTCAAAATGGTTGCTCGATGTTGGTGTGATACGAGTAGACGCAAACGTGAGCTGAGGGTACTTCTCGGCAACAAGCATGTCCTTGAGTGCATAGTCGAGAACTTTCTTCCGGTCACCCGGCTTGAGCCAGGTATCCCGACAGGTCATGCTGACGGCTTCGACGACGAACATGACCCGCGCGCTTTCTGGCCGCTCGCTGTCATATTGGATATCGCCGCTGTAGCGCTCGAAGAAGAAAACGTGTTTGCGCCCGTTCCATAAGCCGGTCTTGTATACGTCGAGCCCAAACGTACTTTCGCTCGAGGGGCGAATGTTGTATTCGACAGTTTGTCCAGCCATCAACGCACCGGACAATATCAATATCAAAGCCCGCATCATCTGGACAGACGTATGCCGAAGCCCCTGCAATTGTAAGAACCAGTCGGACGACGCAAACGCGGCGGCGCCTCTGTTAGGATGGATTTTTGCGGATCGGGATTCACACATCTATCGCGGGATCCTTAGAAAAAGCAGCATTAAAGGCGGCTGAGCTCGGGGCTAACACCTTGCAGATTTTCTCTTCCAGCCCCCGCATGTGGCGGCCCTCCACGCCGGGCCGGCAGGATGTCAATGCACTGCGCAAAGCCAGGGAGCGGCTGGATCTTCGCCCGCTCGCGATTCACGTCAATTATCTCATCAACCTGGCGTCGCTTGATCCAGTGGTTCGAGAAAAATCTATCAATTCTTTTCGCGGTGAGCTGGAGCGCGCAGAAGCCATTGGCGCCGAATACCTGGTGACGCACCCGGGAAGCTATCGGGGTCAATCGCTCGAAGAGTCAATTGCAGCCATCGCGCTGGGACTGGCAGAAGCCGCCGACGGCCGCTCGCCTGATGTCACCGTTTTGCTCGAGAACACAGCCGGCTGCGGTGCGCAGGTGGGATGCCAGTTCGAAGAGTTGCGTACCATCCGTGAGCTGGCGGCGAGAGAAACGGACTTGAAGATCGGCTACTGCCTGGACACCTGCCATCTTCTGGCGGCGGGTTTCGATGTGGCCACTCAAGCAGGCCTGAACAAAACCGCCGCCGATGCCGAGCGCGTACTGGGCCTCGAGAACGTGCGAGTGATTCACGCGAACGATTCCAAGACTCCGCTCGGGTCGCACGTGGACCGGCATGAAAACATCGGCGAAGGGTTCATTGGCAGCGACGGTTTCCGCCGGATACTCACGCACGCGGAGTTGCGGTCCAAGGCCTTTATCCTCGAAACACCGTGCGATACCGACGGTGACGACCGTCGCAATGTGGATGCGTTGAAACGTCTGTATAGGGTTCAGGTGAAAAGCGCGCCAGCCCGCACCGCGAAGGCCGGCAGGAGATCGGGAGCTTCCAAGGTATTGGCTTCCTGAAACACTCTTTCGGGGGTGGAAGGACGGAGCCAAACTTCCCGTTCGCGAATTCTACTTCCGGCGACAATCTGTTCCGTTCTGCTAGGATGGTTCCCAACCCCGTTTTTTGCTGAAGGAAAGCTGCTGCGGAGCTAACCAGCGCCGTGTCATCCATCTTCATCGACTTATGCCCGAAAAGACATACGACCACAACCAGATCGAGCTGAGATGGTACGAGAGGTGGGCCGGCCAGGATCTGTACAAAGCCGAAGAGGACTCGAGCCGCCCGAAGTACTACGTGCTCGAAATGTTGCCGTATCCGTCAGGGGCGCTGCATATCGGCCACATCCGCAATTACTCCATCGGTGATGCGCTGGCGCGCTACAAGTGGATGCGCGGTTTTAATGTGCTTCATCCCATGGGGTGGGATGCGTTCGGGCTGCCGGCGGAGAACGCCGCCATTGCCAACAAACAGCCGCCGTGCGAGTGGACGCACTCAAACATTGCCAAGATGAAGGCGACGCACCGCCGGTTCCAGTTCAGTTATGACTGGGACCGCGAAGTCACCACCTGCGAGCCGGAGTATTATCGCTGGAACCAGTGGTTCTTTCTGAAGATGCTCGAACGTGGTCTGGCTTACCGCAAGAAGGCCCTGGTCAACTGGTGCCCGGAGTGTGGCACGGTTCTGGCTAACGAGCAGGTGGTGGACGGCTGCTGCTGGAGGCATGAATCGACGCCGGTGGAGCAGAGGGCGCTCGAGCAGTGGTTTTTCAAAATCACACAGTACACCGACCAGTTACTGCACGACATGAAACAGCTCGAAGGCAACTGGCCCGAACGCGTGCTCACCATGCAGCGCAACTGGATTGGGCGCTCGGAAGGCACGGAGGCGGATTTCGGCTCCGACTATGGGCCTATTCGAGTGTTCACCACGCGAGTGGACACCATCTTTGGCGCCACTTGCGTCATTCTGGCGCCTGAGCACCCGCTGGCCGAGCGGATGATCGATGCGGCGGGCCGCGCGCGCGCCAAGGCTATGGTGGACGCCCGCGCCAACAAAGATCCGGGCGACATGGAAAAGGAAGGTTTTTTCACTGGTAAGTACGCGGTCAACCCGTATAACGGCGAGCGCGTGCCCATATGGATCGCGAACTTCGTCTTGACGACCTACGGCACCGGCGCGATTATGGCTGTGCCGGCGCACGACGAGCGGGATTTCGAATTCTGCTCCAAGTACGGCATCCCGATCCGTGCGGTCATTCGCCCCGTGGAGGGAAGGCTCGCCCTTCCGGCACCGATGAAGGAGGCGTTTCCCGACGACGGTATTACGGAAAATTCGGGAGAGTTCTCCGGCCTGCCGAGTGATGAAGCGCGCCGCCGCATGACGGCAAAGGCCGAAAAAGATGGTTTCGGCAAAGCCGCTGTGACCTACCGCATCAAGGACTGGGGTGTTTCGCGGCAGCGCTACTGGGGCACGCCAATCCCGGTGGTCCACTGCGCAAATTGCGGGGTTGTTCCGGTGCCCGAAAGCGAATTACCGGTGCTGTTGCCGACGAATATTCAAATCACCGGCAGGGGCCGCTCGCCGCTAGAAGATGTGCCGGAATTCGTGAATGCGACATGCCCCAAATGCGGCGGGCCGGCACGGCGCGAAACCGACACCATGGATACCTTCGTCGATTCATCCTGGTATTTCTACCGCTACTGCGATCCGCATAACGACCGCGCCCCCTTCGATCCCAAGAAGATCTCCTATTGGTTCCCGATCGACCAGTACATCGGCGGCGTCGAGCACGCCATCCTACACCTGATCTACTCGCGCTTTTTCACCAAAGTGATGCGCGATATAGGGCTTGTCGAAAACGATGAGCCGGTAAAGAAACTTTTCACCCAGGGCATGGTCATCGCGGAAGGCGCGAAAATGTCCAAGTCAAAAGGCAACGTGGTTGGTGGCGATGCCGTGGCAGAGCGTTACGGCACTGACACCGCGCGCCTGTTTGTGCTGTTCGCGGTCCCGCCAGAAAAGGAAATGGACTGGATCGACGCGGGCGTGGAGGGCATCTACCGTTTCCTGGGACGGGTTTACCGGTTTGCCACGCGCAACGTCGAGCGCGCGCGCCAGCGCAGCGGCAACCAGACTGATGCCGACCGGAAGATTTTGCGCAAGCTTCACCAGACCATACGGAAAGTCACCGAGGATTTCGAGACGCGCTGGCACTTCAATACTTCGATTGCGGCCGTGATGGAGCTGATGAACGACCTTTACGGCGAAGAGACGAACCTTTCGGGCGTCGTGCTGGCTGACGTGTTGGAAAAACTGGCTTTGATGCTGGGGCCCTTTGCGCCCTATCTGTCGCAGGAACTTTGGAAGGAGCTAGGCCGCGATGGTCCAGTGTTCCAGCAGACGTGGCCGGCATATGACGCCGACCTGGCAAAGGAAGCCGAAGCAGAAATTGTGGTGCAGGTGAACGGCAAACTGCGCGCGCACTTATCCACGCCTTTTGGCACGCCGGAAGACGTGTTGCGCCAAAAAGCGCTGGAGCACCCCAAAGTCAGGCCGTTCGTTGACGGCAAGCAGATCATGAAGGTGATCGTAGTGCCTGATAAGCTGGTGAACATTGTAGTGCGCTAGAAGCATTCTTATGTGTTCAGTTGGAGGACGAATGAACGATCGTAGAGATTTTCTGAAGACCGCTGGTGCAGCGCTGACAACGTCCATCTTCACCGGCAGAGTTCGCGGCGCGAATGACCGTGTGCGTGTGGCTTTCATCGGTACGGGCCGCATGGGCACGGAAAGCATGCGCACGGCGATCAATCTACGCGGCGTCGAAGTGCCGTTTGTGTGCGATGTCTACCAGCCCAATCTTGAAAAGGCGGTCGCCCTGAGCGGTCACGGCCCCGACAATACGCCGGATGCGCACCCCAAGGCCAAAGGGATTACTGATTTCCGCGAGATCCTGCACGACAAGTCCATCGACGCCGTCAACATCTCCACTCCCGATCACTGGCACGCCTATATGACGGTCGAAGCGTGCAAGAACGGCAAGGACGTCTACGTGGAGAAGCCCATCTGCGTCGCCATCGACGAGGGGCGCAAGATGGTGCAGGCGGCGCGGAAGTATGATCGCGTGGTACAGGTCGGCACCTGGCAGCGCTCGGGTGTCCATTTCCAGAAGGCAGCCGAGATTGTCTCGAGCGGAAAGCTAGGCAAGGTGACCTTCGTCCGCACTTGGAACTATGGCCACCAGAAACCTGAAGGTATTGGCAACCCGCCGGACAGCGCTCCGCCGCCGGACCTCAACTGGGAAATGTGGCTGGGACCCGCTCCCGAGCGTCCATTCAACAAAAACCGATTCGGCGTGGACCCGCACGCTTTTTCGCACTTCCGCTGGTTTTGGGATTACGCCGGCGGCATGATGACCGACTGGGGCATCCACCTGCTCGACATCGTGCAAATGGCCTTCAACGAAATGGAGCCCACCGCGATCACGGGACTGGGCGGAAAGTTTTATCTTCAGGACAACCGCGAAACGCCGGACACGCTCCAGGTGACTTACGAGTATCCGAATGGAATGCTCGCCACGTACGAAAATCGCGAAACCAATGGGCAATCGATGTTCAATCATGGATACGGCATTCTGTTTCACGGGACGGAGGGCACGCTGTTTGTCGACCGCTCCGGTTACCAGTTGGTGCCGGAGAAAGGCTCGGCGCTTGAGGCCGTAGAGGCTCAGAGATCGAACGAGCCTCTGGATGCACACTGGCAGAATTTCATCGATTGCATGAAGACGCGGAAGCGCCCCGCGAGCGATATCGAGATCGGCCATCATTCCACCACGACCGCCATTCTGGGCAACGTGGCTTACCGCAGCAAGTTACGTCTTGATTGGGACGCGCAGCGCGAAACCACGCTGCAGCCGGAAGCCAGGCCGCTACTAAAACGCGAGTACCGGAAGCCATGGAAGTTAGAGGTTTAGCAGGGCGGCGTTTGAGATTCGGGATTCGGAATTGGGAATGGCTGGCCCTGTTGACGTTGGCGTTCGCCAGCACCCTTACGGCTCAATCGCGCAAGGCCGTTTTTCTGATCACCGACGCCGAGGGCGTGGCCGGTGTCTGTCGCCAGGACCAGACCGATCCCAAAGACCAGGAGATGCGGCAACTCCTCACCGGGGAGATTAACGCAGCAGTAGGTGGATTCTACGCAGGCGGAGCCGACGAAGTGATCATCTGGGACGGACACGACGGCAGCCAGACGCTTTCGGCGCTCACGATTCATCCCCGGGCCCAGGTCATCATCGGCGATCTGGGCATCGGCATGACGCTCGAACGCCAATACGCCGCCATCGCTTTCGTGGGCCAGCATGCACGGGCCAACCGCAAGGGAGGCATCATGGCCCACAGCTACAGTTCGCTGGGCATCCAGAATATGCTCATGAACGGCCAGCCTGTAGGTGAAATCGAGACGCGGGCGGCGCTTGCGGGCGCGTTCAATACGCCGGTGATCTTTCTGAGCGGAGACAAAGCCGCGGCCGAGGATCTGCAGGCAATCGTGCCTGACGCCGAAGTCGCGGTGGTGAAGGAAGGGTTCGCCAACTATGCCTGCCAGACGCTCTCCGCGGAGTCTGCGCGCAACCTGATCGCCGCACGCGCGGAGCGAGCCATGCAAAAGATCGGCAAGATCAAGCCTTACAGGATTGACGGCCCGGTGACCTTTCAGATCGAGTACAGCACGCGGAACGCGCTGCCTCCGGATGCGGGTCTACGTCCCGGCGCTGAAGTACTCGATGCGCGTACCATCCGTTATCGCGGCAAGGATTTCATGGAAGCCTGGACACGCTACGAGCGCAGGTAGGACCGGCCAGGCGCGGCCTCTCGCTCTCACGCTTTGTTTTATCGCACCAAAACGGCGGATCTAGCTAGCCAAGAACAGCGCAGCCCCGCGCTACAAACCCTGGACTCACTCCTCACTTAGTCCACGTCTCGATCCAGCCCAGCACATTCTCCATTTTGGCGATGCGGTGGCTCGGGTAGGCACCGCGAATGCCATGGGGCTCATCGGGAATGCGCAGCACGGCCGGCACCTTGCGGGCCTTGAGTGCGAAGTAAAGCTGCTCGCTCTGCTCCATCGGTGTGCGATAGTCGGATTCCCCTGTGACCACCATAGTGGGAGTCTTGAATTTGTCGGCGAAAAACACGGGCGAGTGGTCCATGTACTGCTTGGGGTTCTCCCACGGCATTCCCTTCATCCAGATTTGAGCGAAAAAATAGCCTGCGTCTGCGGTACCGATCTGCGTGATCCAATCAGTAACTGGATATTGTGATACTGCCGCCGCGAAGCGGTCGGTATGGCCAATGGTCCAGGCGGTGAGCAATCCGCCGCCCGATCCGCCGGTCACCGCGAGCTTTTTTGTATCCACGTAACCACGCGCCGTTACGGCATCAACGCCGGTCATCAAATCCTTGAAATCGTCACCCGGGTAATGCGCGTCGATAATATTGCCGAACTCTTCACCGTATCCGGTGGATCCCCGTGGATTTGTGTACAAGACCACGAAGCCGCGCGCTGCCTGCACCTGAAATTCGTACCCAAATTCCACACCGTACATGGCGTGCGGTCCACCGTGAATCTCAAGAATCAAACGGGTACTTCTTCGCGGGGTCGAAGCCGGGCGGTTTGACAATCCAGCCTTGGATGGGGCGGCCGTCAAAGGAATCGTGGAAAACTCCTCCACGTCGCCGAGATTCCGGTCGGCGACAAGACTGTCATTCACCGAAGTCAGCCGCGTGACCTCGGATGGCCGGTCTAGAGCGAAGGTCACAACGTCTCCGGGTTGCGATGGCGTGGAGCGCACGATGGCGGCCCGGCCGTCACTTGAAACCGAGAACGAGTCACCCGAAGCGTACGCTGTGGCGAAACGCACTTTGCTCGATGTGAGCTGCTCGTAGCTGCCGTCGAACTTCGCGCGGTACAAATGGCTTGTGCCACGATCTTCCGCGGTGAAATAAATCGAATCTGAATTCTACGACCACACCGGAGCATGCACATCGCGATCGAGATTGGCGGCCAGCCGCCGAGGATTGTTTCCGTCCGCATCCATCACGTAAAGGTGCGTGACGGTGTAGCTTTGGCGCTTGAAGTCGAAGCCGGTGTACGCGATCTTCTTGCCGTCGGGCGAGACTACGGGATCTGAGTCCGGACCCTTGCGGCTGGTGAGCGTCCGGACCGTGCCGTCCTTGACGCTGATGGCGTAAATGTCCGCGCCTTCGAGGTCATAATCCGCGTCGGGCGTTCGCTTGGTAGACGCGAGAATCCACTGCCCGTCAGACGTCCAGGCCGGAGCACCGTATTCGTAATCGCCCAACGAAATCTGCCGTGGCGCGCCGCCGGTGGCAGGCACGACAAAAATGTGAGTGTAGCCCGGCTTGATCAGCCCCTGCGCGTCCTGGCGCCAGTGCAGACGGGTGACGATGATCGGGGGCTCGGCCCACTTCGCGCCCACCGGTTTTTCCGGCATGGGTGTGGACCATGAAGGCTTTGCGGGAACGTGACTGGTACGCGATCCACTTGCCATCGGGCGACCAGGCGATATTCGCCGGCGCGTCTTCGAGATCTGTAATCGCCGCCTCTTGCCCGCTGTCCATCCATCGGACGTGGATCTGCGTTTTTCCGCCGCGGTTCGTAATGTAAGCCAACCGCGTGCCGTCCGGAGACCAGCGCGGCGATGTATCGCGGAAAGAGCCTTGGGTGATTGGCCGGTTATCCCGCCCATCGGCGGCAGCCATCCACAGATTGCTGTGCATGGCATCGTTCATGCGATCATTCCAACCGACAACGTACACCACTGTTTTTCCGTCGTGGCTGATTTGAGGGCTCGACACGTTGCGCCACTCCCAATAATCTGCCGTGCTCAGATTGTTTTTCGCGGATGCGTGGCTCGCCGCCGTAAGACAGGCCAAAAACGTCAACGTGCGTAACATCTGTTACTCCTCCCAATTTCCGTCTTCGTTTATACCGCAGCGGTGAGCCGCTGAGGGTTCAGGTGTTAAAATCTGTGCTGCGCATGCAACGCTCTCTGGCTGCAGAAATCATGGACAACCCGCAGATTTCCGAGGATGTCTGGCAGCGGTTTCACCATGAACTAGGTTATGTTCATCGCGCTCTGCGCAATCATCGCGTGATCGTACGGGCGCTCGAGCGCGATCCCAAGCCAGTCCGGCGGGTTCTCGACATCGGCTGCGGCCACGGCGAACTGCTACATGAGATCCGGCGGGCTCTCGGGGTGGAAGTTATCGGAGTCGATCTACGCGCGCCCAAACGCAGCGTCCACGGCATTCCTATCATCGCAGCCGATGCAGCTTGCGATCGCCTACCTGACGCGGACGTAGCCGTTTGCCTGGCGGTCATTCATCACTTGAGCGATCCCGAGGTAGTCGCTCTGGTTCGCAACGCGGGGCGCTCGGTGCGGCGGTTGATCATTGTCGACCTGGTGCGGCACCGGATGCCACTCCTGCTATTCAACGTTTTTCTGGCGCCTTTTTTGAGCCCGGATTTTGCCGCTGACGGGCGCCAATCGGTGAGGCGGTCGTACACACCGGAGGAACTGCGCTTGGTGATCGAACGCGCGCTCGAGGGCTCAAACGCGCATTTCGAGCACAGAGTCACTCCGATACGGTCTCGCCAGATCGTCGATATTTCCTGGAGGTGAGAGCATGCGCCGCCGCACGTTCCTTACTCTGAGCGGGCTCGCGCCTCTCGGCTCGTTCGCCTTCCAATCCGAGAAGAGCAAGCTCAGAATCACAAGTGTCCGTTTGGTCAGTCCCCGGGCCAGAAATCCACTTCCGAGTTACACGCCTGCTCCTGGTTCGTGGTCCACCACCGGAGTGGAGGTGGCCAGTCCCATGTCCATCTATCCCGAGTACAAATCCAATCGGGCGCTCTTCATGCCAGAGCCCGGAGCGCTCGAAGGGTTTACCGCGGAGATCGCGACCGACAAAGGCGTGAAGGGTTACGGTGAGGGTGGTATAGGCGGCGGGCCCATCGTTGAGAAGCATTTGACCAAGCTGCTGATCGGCGCGGACCCTTTTGACATCGAGCGCATTTGGGATATTCTCTGGCGCTCCACGATGTACTACGGTCGAACCGGCGTGGTGACCCATGCGATCAGCGGAGTGGATCTGGCGCTCTGGGATGTGATCGGCAACGCGCTCGGGATGCCGGTTTACAAGCTGCTTGGCGGCTCGACCAAGGCGCGCATTCCGGCGTATTGCACGGGCAACGACATCGAGCAGCACATTGAGTTTGGCTTCAAGCGATTGAAACTCGCTATGGCGCACGGTCCGGCGGACGGCCGCGAAGGCATGCGAAAAAATACCGAGCTTGTGAAGCGCACACGGGAGCTCGTGGGCGCGGATGGCGACATCATGCTCGATTGCTGGATGTCCTGGGATGAGCGCTATACCCTCGAGATGGCCGAAATGATTGCGCCTTATCGAGTCTACTGGATGGAGGAATGCCTGCCGCCGCACGATTACGAGGGCTTCGGCCGGTTGAACTCCACGATCAAATCCACCCGCATTGCGACGGGCGAGCACGAGTACACGCGCTACGGCTTTCGCCAGTTGCTGGCGCACCGTTCCGCGGCCATTTGGCAGCCGGACATCCACTGGTGCGGCGGCATGACCGAACTGCGCCGTATCGCGGCGCTGGCCGCGGCATACGATATTCCGGTAATCCCACATGGCGGCGGCGCTCGCGACTCAGTGCACTTCATCGCCGCCACCGTCAACAGCCCCTGGGCGGAGTTGTTCATGCCGCCACCCGGTGGTCCAAAGGAAATCTGTCAGCGTTACGAACAGGATTGCCAGATCACGCGCGGCCCTGAGGGAATTTACACACAGCCATCCGAAAAGCCGGGCTTCGGCTGGGATTTCATCGTCGGCTGAGGCGCCTTACTCTGCAACCGATCGCACGTTTCCCGAAATGCGAAGCTAGGATTTCTTATCCTGCCGTGCTGCGTCCCGCGCTTTGATGAAATCGTCGATGTTGTTCTTGTCGATCAGAGTTGCCCCGGTATCCACGAATGTCGGCAGCAGAGAAAACGGGTCCCGCGCCCAATCCAACGACAAAGCGGGCGGTTTGTGATGATGCAGATCGTCCAACATCTTCACGCCGTAGTAGGCCATGGTGAACGGTTTCTGCGCCACTGTGGCGTTAATGACGCCTTTCTGGATCCAATTGAGTGTGCCCTCGTCGGTGTCCATCGCCACTACCGTTTTGCCTTTGACCTTATTTCGGTCAAGCACGTCGGCCACCTCTTTGCCGGCCAACGCCTCCAGGCAGACGAAGGCGTCCACTTTCTCGCGACGCTTCTCGACGATTTCTGTTGCCGCATCGAACGCGATACGCGGGTCACCTTTGATGTCCACCACGTCGGCGATCTTGATCTGCGGGTTATCCGCAAAGGCTTCCCGGTATCCGCGCAGCCGCTCCGCGAGATTCGCCTGCCCGGGCATCGTGAACACCACCACGTTGCCTTTGCCTTGTAGCAGCTTCGCCGCATATCGTCCGGCCATGAGTCCTGCCTGATAATTATTAGTCCCGATGAACAGGAGCCGCTTGCTGCCGGGCGCATCCGAATCCACCGTAATGACCGGGATGCTGGCATCCACCGCGGCGTCAATGTCAGGTTTCATCAGGTCCGGATCTGCTGGTGAAACCAGGATTCCCGAAGGTTTTTCCTGTAAGGAGAGCAGCCTGTGCAGTTCTTGCTGCTCCGCCTGACGATCATAAGTGTCCGGTCCTACCACTTGGGCCCGCACTTGAAGATCCGTGCCGGCCCGCACCAGGCCATGGCCAGCGGTTTGCCAATAAGGAATCTTGATGTTCGACGAAACCAGATAGTATTTCTCCTCCGGGGCATGCGGGGAGCTGGAGCAAGCTGTGAAAACGGTGGAAACTGTGAGCGCGACTGCAGCCAGAGAATACCGGGATCGAAGCACGGGAACCTCCTCCATAAAATGTGAGATTCAGATTGTATCTGAACTTGATGGAGGAGGACAGGCAGTGGGCCCGCCACGCGAAATCCCGGCGCTTCAGATGGTCACGCTCAGCCCCAATTGCAGCCTGATTTTTTTCGGCAGCTTGGCCGCCACCATGTTGTACGAGTCGCGAATCAGCCGTTTCAGCTCCGTCCGGCTCACGGCATCCGGTTGCTCGAGCTGCACCCAGTGATTCCGCGCCATGTAAGGCGCCGGATTGATGCCTTCACGTTCGACGAGTTCGCCGAATTGTTCCGGAGTGCACTTGAAGGAAATGTGAACCGGCGTGGTTTCGAGGCTGGCTACAGCAAAGATTTTTCCGCTGGTGCGGAACAGCCGGTCATTCTCCCACTGGACGCCTTCGGTCGAGTGCCAAGGGGACAGGCAATAGCGCCGGATGCTCTCGAGATCCACTACCAGAACCTTCGCAGACGCAGAATTTCGACAAAACAGATGTACAGATTCACAACACCTAGACCGCTGACGGCGCCTCTGAAGTATGGGTTTTGCCAGTAACTCTGACGCAGCAGCGAAGAGAGGAAGTTATTTTCCCAGGTATTGCCGTACCAGGGAAACACGAGCAGGAAGGTACCAATCTCCAGGCAGAATATAATCAGCAAAACCGCGGAGAATTTGTGATACCAGCGATAAGGTCGCGGCCCCTGTGCAGCCGCCCGTTCTTCCACCCGCACGTGCGATGGCTGGTTCATGCGCTGGCTTCCCGGGCGAACAGATCGAGTTGACCGTCGTACTCCACCGGAAACAACGACCGGCAACGAACCGGTTCGAAGCTAAGCCGGTGGAGCGGAGTAGGCCCATACTGTTCGAGCGCGCTCAGATGTTCCGGAGTGTTGTAGCCCTTGTGATTAGCGAGCCCATACTGGGGATAAATTTGATCCCAGACCCGCATGCAGTCGTCGCGGCTGACCTTAGCAATGATGGATGCGGCCGCAATGACATGACAGCGAGCGTCTCCGTGAATGACAGGCCGCTGTGGGATGCACGTGTCCAAGGGCACGGCGTCGATCAACAGGAAATCTGTCGCGGACGAGAGCCGCTCGATAGCAAGTTTCATGGCCAGCCGGGACGCCTGATAGATGTTGATCCGGTCGATGACCGCGGCATCCACGGCGGCTACCGACCAGGCCACCGCGCGCTCGCGAATTCGTTGGGACAGTAACTCACGCCGTTCCGGGTCGAGCTGTTTGCTGTCGTTGAGCCCGCGGATTGGCCGGTCTGGAGAAAGGATCACGGCGCCGGCAAATACGGGGCCGAAAAGGGAGCCCCTGCCCACTTCGTCCGCCCCGGCGATGGCATGAAAACCACGTGCCCGCAGTTCCCGTTCCAAGGTGCCTTCGCAGCGAAATTTCACGTTTCTATTTGCCGAACGCACCTGGGTTCCGGCCCGCTATTCGCGCTCTCGCAACCTGGCGGCTTTGCCTTTCAGTTCGCGCAGATAGTAGAGCTTGGCTCGCCGCACCCTACCGGTGCGCAACACGTCGATGTGATCCACGACCCGCGCATGTAAGGGGAAAATGCGCTCCACGCCATGGCCGAAGCTGATTTTTCGGACGGTGATGCTTTCACCCATCCCGGTATTCTTGCGGGCGATGACGGTGCCCTCGAATGCCTGCAGGCGTTCTTTATCGCCCTCTTTGATCTTGACGTGCACCCGGATGGTATCGCCCGGCCGAAAGGCCGGCACATCCGGCCGCTTATGCTTCTGAATAAACTTAGTCAACACCGCGTTCGTCATTTTGATTAACCTTCAATTTTCCTATCGTACTGTAATTCGCACCGCGCCGCTTCTATACCGCGGCAGGGCCATCTTTCAGGTCTGGTCGCAGCCGGGCCGTTTTCTCGAGTGCGGCCTGTTTTCGCCACTTCCGGATCTGTTCGTGGTTGCCGCCGAGCAGAACTTCCGGCACTTTCCAGCCGCGGAATTCCGCGGGCCGCGTATATTGCGGGCAGTCGAGAACGTTCGGCTCTCCCTCGAAGGATTCGAACATAGTCGAATCAGCGTTTCCCAGCACTCCCGGCAACAGCCTGGCCACCACCTCAATCATCACCGCCGCCGCTACTTCCCCGCCACTCAGCACGTAATCGCCGATGGTGACTTCATCGTCGGCCAGGTGCTCTGTTACCCTTTCATCCACGCCTTCATAGCGCCCGCAGACGAGCAACAGCTCCGAAATACCCATCAGGCTGCGCGCCATGGCCTGGTGCAGCCGGCGCCCCTGCGCCGAAAGCAGAATCACCCGCCGTTCAGGGTCGCGCATTCCGGTAGCGCGCTCCGAAAAAATCGTTTCCACCGCGGAAAAGATGGGTTCCGGTTTGAGCAGCATGCCCTCGCCGCCGCCGAATGGCCGGTCATCCACGGTCTTATGCCGGTCCCCGGTCCAGTCGCGCAAATTGTGAACGCGGATGTCGAGCTTACCCGCACTTTTCGCGCGAGCGATCACTCCGTGCTCGAACGGTCCCCGGAAATATTCAGGGAAGATGGTGAGCACGTGAAAAATCACGGCCGGTTCAGATCCTTCAGCCCTTCGGGTAAATCCACCAGAATGCGGCGGCCATCGATATCGATGTCCACGCAGATTGCACGCGCAAACGGAATTAACAGTTCGCCGCCATTGCCGTCGCGCTCGACTTTCAACACTCCCGGGCCGCCTGTCTCCTGCCAGCCCATCACCAGCCCCAGCCGCTCGCCGCTGGCTTTCTCACGGACTTCGCAGCCGATCAGATCGGATTGGAAGTACTCACCTTCATCTGGTCTGAGCCTCTCCTCAAGCGGGATGCGCACCTCCGCGCGTTCCAGAGCCTCCGCCCGCGAAATCGTATCCACCCCACGAAACTTGAAGATCAGTTGATTCTTATGCCGCGATACGGATTCGACTTCAAAACAGG
>QHXW01000344.1 GCA_003223115.1 Acidobacteriota bacterium | reverse complement strand
CCTGTGACGCCTGCTGATTCAAGGTCTTCAAGAAGAACGCTTGGTGGGCAGCGCCGATGAATCCGCCGAGCGAGCAGTTTGACCTGCGGCAGATGAGCGAGGATGGATTGTTCACGTTCGCGCGATGCAAATGCGATAGACGATGTCATGAACGTACTCCCTTCCGGCGAGAGGCTGATTGCCTCCCGCTCGGGGAGCAGAAGCGCTCGCGGCGTGGAGCGGTCAAGGGCCGGCTGCAGCCGGGTGAAACGCACCCTTGACGGCGAGCACCACGAGCGCAGACTGGGAAGAGAGGGAGGAGGAAGGCCTACGAATTTGAAGCGAATCAGTCGGTAGCGACGTAGAACCGCGTGAATTGCGGCGAGTGTGGTCCGTACGGTGAGTTACTAGGGACCGCGATTGCGTCGACTTTGTGGATGATTGCCGTTTTCAAGTTGCCAAATTAGCGTTTCGAAGCAGCTGAGGCGTCATGGGGCCACCGCCAGTCCGTTACGCGGCCAGGTGACGAATTTCCCGGATTTTCCGAGATTAGTTGACTCGTTGCCAATTCGGCCAGTTCCTCGAGTATTGTTGCAACGATGACCGGCATAATGTCCAGAGGCGCGCAGCTTCGAATCTGTGTGCCAGCGGCATTCTCAACGCACAACTTATGACCATGCTGGGCCAGGACGTCCTCTATGGGCTTCGGATGCTGGTGAAAAAGCCGGGATTCACTGCAATTGCGGTACTGTCTCTGGGTCTGGGCATCGGCGCGAACACGGCAATTTTCAGCCTGGTCAATACTATTCTGCTGGGTTCCCTTTCTTTCCGTGAGCCTGGACGCTTGGTCATGATCGGGACCACTCCTCCTGGGCATCCCGAGCAGACAAATGGCGCGATGGTGCCCGACTACGTAGCCTGGAAGGATCGGAGCCGTAGTTTTGAAAAGCTCGGAGCCGTCAGCGGGGACGGCCGCGACTTGGGCGCTTCGGAAAATGGGGCGCCCGCTGAGAGGATCGAGGGCGAGGAGTTCAGTCCGGCGATGTTTCAAATTCTGGGCGTCCGGCCGATCCTAGGCCGTACATTTACCGACGAAGAGGATCGGATCGATACACCCACACCGGTCATACTGATCAGCCACCGGATGTGGAAGCGGCGCTTCGCCTCGGATCCCAATATCGTAAATAAGACCGTTAGGGTGGACCGTGCGACAGTTACGATCATCGGCGTGATGCCACCCAATTTTCGGTTTTGGAACGATGATGCCGATTTTTGGGCACCGCTTAGGATTAGCCGCTTTCAGTTGGAGGGCTCGGCACCTTTTTTAAGAGTGGTAGGGCGTCTAAAACCCGGCGTTTCGATCCAGCGGGCTCAGGCGGAGATGGAGAGCATCGCCAACCAGCTTGCACGGGACTTTCCGACACGCAACAAGGGCCGAGGAGTTCGCGTGCAGCCGATCCGTGATGCCCTGTTCGGGTGGATGCGGCAACCACTTTGGATGCTCCAGGGCGTGGTTGGCTTCGTACTGCTTATCGCCTGCGCTAACGTGGCTGGATTGCTGCTCGCCCGCGCTTCATCGCGCCAGACAGAAGTAGCCGTGCGGGCGACACTAGGCGCGAGCCGGTCGCGTATCATCCGTCAGTTCCTCACTGAAAGCATATTGCTCTCGCTCTTCGGTGGTGCGCTGGGAGGGCTACTAGCTTGGATGGGACTCCGGATGCTCATTCTCATTAGCCCTCCCTGGTTTCCTCGGCTACATGAGATCAGCGTCGACGCGAGAGTGCTGGCATTTACGGCCACATTGTCTCTTGCGACGGGATTCGCGTTCGGCATTATTCCTGCCCTGCAAATGTCTAAGTCCAATCTCGGCGAGTCTCTCAAGGAATCTGCGCGCGGCTCCGCGGTCGGGTTGGCGCGCCACCGCTTCCGGGGCGCGCTGGCAGCGGGGCAGATCGCCCTCGCGCTAGTGCTGCTGGTGGGAGCGGGTCTCATGATCAATAGCTTCCTCCGGCTGGAGGGAGTGGATCTCGGGTGCGACCCCACCGGACTGGTCACCTTTACGTACATCCTATCTGGCAATGATTATGTAAAGCCGATCGGTTCGTATCACAACTACCCTCTGGTGGACGTCAGCCCCCTGCCAGCGCTAACGTTCGATCGCCTATATGAGCGAATCCTGGCAGTGCCCGGAGTCCAGTCCGCGGCTGGGAGTGTCTATCTTCCACTCACTGGCGGCGAAAGTATGACTTTGACGCTCGAGGGCAGGCCCAAACCGGCAAACGATGCGGAAAAGAACGCACTCAGCGCAATGTTCTTTCCGGTGACGGAGAAGCTGTTTTCCACACTAAAAGCGCCGCTGCTCCGCGGCCGCGATTTCACGGCCCGCGACACCGCCTCCGCGCCCTGGGTAACAGTCATTAATCAGACCATGGCCCTTACCTTCTGGCCCAATGAAAATCCTATGGGTAAGCATGTGACGCTCGACCTGGTCCCAGAGGAACGGCCACGCGAAGTCATCGGAGTAGTCCGTGACATCAAGGCGGATCGTTACCAGACCAAGCCGCAGCCGGCGATGTACGTGCCACACGCCCAGATGCCTCTGCACTACCGCGGACCCTATCAGTGGACTCGAGTGGTTATGTCTTTTGTGGTCCGGCCTACTGGCGGCCTGAAAAGCGTGATCCCATCGTTGCGCCGAGTGGTGACAGAAATGGACCCCAACCAGCCGCCTGGAGAATTTCGATCGATGGAGCAGGTCCTTGGCGAGGAAGTCCAGGAATCTCGCTATTACACGCTGCTGCTTGGCATCTTTGCCGGCGTGGCTACTGTTCTTGCCATGGTGGGGATTTATGGTGTCATGGCCTATTCACTGGCTCAGCGGACACGCGAGATCGGCATCCGCATGGCCATGGGGGCGAGAAGATCCGACGTGCTGAAACTGGTGTTACGGCATTCGCTGCTGCTGATCGGACTGGGATTGCTCGCGGGTTTGGGTGGCTCGCTCGCGCTGACGAGATTTATTGAATCCCAGTTATGGGGAATCACCGCTACCGATCCTGCGACATTCGTCATTGTCTCGTTGCTGCTGGTTCTGGTCGCGCTGATTGCGACGTTCATTCCCGCGCGGCGCGCTTCGCGCGTGGATCCGATGGTGGCGCTGCGGTATGAGTAAGTCAACTGGACGAGATTGCCTAGTCGTAGAACAATCCCAAACGAACGTGAAGTCGGGTTCGAGGAAGGGTGGACGGCGGTCCACGAAGGGCGTCACGGGTCCTCGAACCGGTATTCGGACAACCACGGAACGGCACCTTATTGCTGTAGCGAACACATTTTTCCAGGTGTCTTGCAAGTGGTCCCCGCCCTGGTTCTTTGGGCCAATGCTAGAAGGTATACTGCCCGCAACCGGGGCGGTGATGCCTGAACAGACCTCAGGATTCTAGCCCCAGAAAGGCTCGCACCCGATCCAGCTCTTCTCCAAGTTCACGCTTGAAGGCGCGATCACGTGGGGGCGTTTCAACATAGCCGAACTCCGGGTCAAGCTCACCGTTCTTTAACGAGAGGTTGCTCCAGCCAATTACCTGGTCGCGCCAAAGCAGCGGGAGAGCGTAATAGCCGAGTTTGCGTTTGAGCTGCGGTGTGTAGGCCTCGAAACGGTATACCCAGCCCCACAATAGCTCGAAGCGGTCGCGGTCCCACACCACTGGATCGAAGGGTGTCAGGAAGCGCACTACGTCCGGCGCTGCACAGCGGGACGGATTCTCTTCGGCCGGCCAGTACCATTCGGTGGCATCGACCTGCGTATGCGAGAGCCGCTGTTTGGCCCGCTCCAAGGCACTCTTCAACTCGCTTTGCCACTGCGGCACGGCAAAGCGTAACCGGCGCACAAGGTCAGATAGGCACCCACCGGGCAGGGGCGCGTAGATTCGGACAGCCACATCGACCAGCGTGTCGAGCCGGGCACGCTCTGCTCCGGCATCGGCCGGTTCCATCCCGTGCTGATGCGCAGCATACATGCGAATACCTCTCTCGCGCCGAACCACACGCAGCATGCCGCGGTAATGCATGGCATCCAGCAGATGAGTCGTGGCATTTGACGAGCCGCCCCAGTAATTCCTCACTGTGCCGTGCGAGAAATGCTCATTTACCTCGCGCGGATGCACAGCACCGCGTTCGCGTATGAACCCCAGCAGGAGTTCTGCGCGCTTCCTGCGTTCAGCCGGCCAAGGCTGACGGCTTTCGGCGGGTACGCAGGATTCTGAGCGCGGATGCATCAGGGCTTGTATGGATCGCGGCATATAGCCGTAGACGACGAAGAAGTCCTCCTCAATACCGAGCTTCTCGTACTTTCGTTCCAGGTCGCCGGCGCGATAGTCTTTGACCCGATGGCGCAGGATGAGATCTTGAGCGCGCGCTGGCGCGCGGATCGGATCGGCCTGTACAAAGCCCAACTTATGGAGTGCACGCCTAAGGGTCGTCGGCGTGAAGAGGCTCCGAGCAACGGCAAAGCGCCGCAGGTCATTAAGAGTGATACACATAACCGAGCGTTTGTCCCGCTTCGCAGCGCGATCAACGCGTTCGTAATGCTGCCTCCATACACAATAACCAAACATTGATTCACTCTGAACGATGGTCGGTCCTGCGGTTCGCGTACCCCCGTGCCCATGAAGTCGGGTTGTGTTCCTTTGCAGATCGGGGCCTCCGGTACGATTCCTCGAACATCAACGCTTGGCGACCGATCGCGGGGTCTCAAACGAGCCCTCCCACTTGCCGGCCAATCACTCACACCGCAACGCGACCATCGGATCGACTCGCGCTGCGTTGCGTGCCGGTAGGTAGCAGGCGAGCAAAGAAATGGCCGACAAGAGGATCGCGGCGGCTAAAAAGACCACGGGATCGGCGCCGCTCACTTTGTAGAGGAAGCTGCTCAGGACCTTTCCCACAGCCACCGACAGCAGCAGACCGATGCCCGCCCCGATCGACGTCACGATCAGTCCTTCGCGCAGAATCATGCGCAACGTGTCACCGGCGTCAGCACCCAGGGCCATCCGAATGCCAATCTCGCGGGTGCGGCGCGTCACGGTGTAGGCTCGAACACCATACAAACCCACCATCGCCATTAGCAGCGCCACTCCACCAAAGATGCTGAACATGCGCGCGCCAGTGCGTACGACCCACAGATCGAAGCTGCCTTCCAGGTGCTGTCGGAGCGTCTTCAGTGCCAGAACCGGGAGATGATTGTCCACGGACCGGATCTCTCTGCGTATGGTTTCCAGCAAACGCGCTTCTGCGTCCCTTCCTTGCATTCCCACTTTGAGATGGATATTCATGTCCGCCTGGTACTGTTGTCCGAACGGCACATATGAATGAGGCTGCGACTCGCCTCCTTGGAAAATGTTCTCCTGCACGTTCCCGACGACGCCAACCACTTCGGCATCCTGCGTCTTCGTACCGTCGCCCAGTATCATCCGGATGTGTTTGCCGACCGCCTCCTCATGGGGCCAGAGCCGGCTGGCTGCCGCCTTGTCCAAGATTGCGACGGCGGATTTAGTGTTATCGACGGTCTCAGCCCCCACAAACGGCCGGCCGCGGAGCACAGGGATTCCGAGTGTTTTGAAGTAGTCCTGCCCAACAATGTTGGAGAGCGTGTCCACGAGTGTGCCCTTGGCGGAAGGATCGGACGGCGAAGGGGGTGCATCGCTCGCCCGCTGGACATTGCCGCCCAGGTGTATCATTCCGAATGGGACGGTGCCGGCCAAGCTCACAGTTTCGACACCGGGAATGCTTTCCAAGCGCTCCAGCAACTGCCGGTATATCTGCCGGCCATGCGCCTGATCGTAGCCGGCCACGCTCGGATCCACTTCCACCAGCACGCCGTTGTCGAGACGGAATCCAGGCTCCACATTGGCGGCGCGCTGGGCGCTGCGAATGAAAAGTCCGGCCGACGTGAGCAGCACCAGCGAGAGGGAAACCTGGCTAATCACCAAGACGTTTCGACGGGAGAAGAGCCTGCGCCGCTTCCCGGTGGCTACGTCTTCATGCTCGCCATCTTTGAGACCGGAAACAACGTTCGGCTTGGACAAATTCCAGGCTGGCGCCAAGCCGAACAGAAGCGTGCTGAACAGACAGAAACCCATGGTCGCTGCCAGAACACGAAGGTCGGGCCCGGCGGTGTAAACCAGATCGATCGGAGCCATGCGGGCCAGCGAGTGGACCAGCGCACCTGTGCTCCAGTAGGCCACCAAAAGGCCCGCTGCGCCACCAGCGAGCGCCAACACCAGCCCCTCGGTGAAGAGCTGCCGCACGATCATTCCGCGCGCTCCGCCCAGCGCCAGCCGAATGGCGATCTCCTTTCGCCGTGCCGCACCCCGCGCCAGCATCATGTTGGCCACATTCAGAGAGGCGATGAGCAAAACCACGCTCGCCATCGAGAGAAGCAAAACAGCAGGAACGATGATCTCGTTGTCAGTGGTTGGGTTGGTTGAGATGCTCATTCGGGAAAGCGGTCGAATAATGAAAGTCTGATTCTTATTCTCGCTCGGATAGGCTTTCTCCATCCCGGACGCCACCGCGGCGAGCTGCGCGTTGGCTGACTTCTCATTCATACCGGGCCGGAGCCGCCCGACTAGAATCAGTTCATGGTCGTCGCGCGCGGCGAGATGCCGTCCCAGCCCTTCAAAATCGTTCGTCATCGCATCGTGCAGGCCCAGTGGCATGAAAAGCTCAGGACAGAACAGAGCGGTAGTGCCGCTGAAGCCTTCTGCCGTGATCCCAACCACAGTCAGGATTCGCGAGTTAATTCGGAGGGTCTTGCCCACCAGATCCGGATCACTACCGCGTCTCTTCCAGAAGTTATAACTGACGATCACGACATCAATGCCGCTACCTGGACGCTCCTCGACGGCAGTGAACGAGCGTCCGCGGAAGAGGGGAACTCCGAAGGTGGCGAAATAGTTCGAAGACACCATGTCAGCCATCGTGCGCCGCGTGGTGTCGCCCTCCGAAACCCCGACCATCGCCGGGTTGTGCGCCATCAGACTGCTAAAGACGGCGTTCCCATCGCGCAGGTCGGCGTAGTTCGGATACGAAAACGCCCGATAGTCATCCGGCTTGTGGGAATTGCGGCTGTAGCAACCTACAAGCTGTTCCGGTTTCCGGATCAGCAGGGGTTTCAGCAGAAAGGCGTTCACCAGGCTGAAGATCGCTGTGTTCGCTCCGATTCCCAACGCCAGCACGATCACTGCGGTCGCGCTGAACCCTGGTTTGTTTGCCAGCATCCGAATGCCGTGCCGCAGATCCCGAAACAGAGTGTTCATTCAACCCTCCTTGTAGCCGCTTAGTAATGTAACGCGGCAGCGAAGAAAAAGTTCAAGCAATATTGACTCTGAATCGCTGCGCGCGATCTAAATTTCTGCTCGACGCCAGTTGACGAGAACCCCGTTTGGGGCCAGTATCTGGTAACCCCACTTTCATGCAAATGCACCGGTCCGAGTGGGCCGCCTGAGGCCGGTGGATTTTCGGTATGTAGCCACCGTTAGTCCTACTGTAATTCTGGGCTCTTGACGCCGATCTCGGAGAGCTTCTTTTTAGCAAACTCGTTCTGTGGGTTCTGTCTTAGCGATAGGAGGTAATACCGAGCCGCCTGTTCTGTGTCGCCACGACTCTCATAAGCTCGGGCCAGGGCATCGAGTTGATTCCAGGGAGGAGGATAGGCTTTGGAATCGTGGAGGAGCACTTTGGAAGCTTCCTCCAGGCGCCCCTCCCCCATCAGGGCCGCAACCACCAGCGAAACGGTGAAGGGCGGCGTTATCCGTTCGGGGTAACCGAATCTCTGACCGGCCTCTCGATAACGCCTGTGAATTCCATCGATGCCGCCCTTATCGAACAGCTCCAACGGATCGGTCAGACGCCAGTCTTCGAATATGGTCTCCAGCCCGCGGTAAATGCTCGGCAGCGGGATTGACAGATGGTCCTCCTGCTTCATCCAATCGAAGTTCCAGCGGAACCCGGCGGAGGCTGACTTGCCAAGCGCCGCGTTTAACCTCGCAACCGCGCCTGGAGCCTTGCCCGAGTCGCTGGACGCCGTCATATAGACGTCCGCCTGGAGAGATTTGGTGTTTGAAAGGAAAGACTCCGCTCGCGCTACGACCGACTCGTTGTTCCAATAAAGACTTGGGTCGGCGACAATATACGCGTTGAAAAGGGTTGGTTTCGTAATCAGCGCGTAGACTCCGAATAAGCCGCCAAATGAATGGCCAATGAGTAACCTATAGGGTCGCGTGCGATACGTCTTGTCGACGAATGGAATCAGTTCATCGGCGAAAAAGGACAGGAAAGCATCCGCGCCGCCGTTGCCCGGCGAAAAGCGGTTGTCGGTCTCGGCGGTCGACGGCGGCGTCAAGTCGTGCGTACGACGCGCCATATCCCCGCTGACGATCCCGACAAAAAGCATGTTCGGCATTCGGTCGTCCTTCGCCAGAAAATCGGCTAATCCGCTGGCGTAGTGGAAGTGCGTTTCGGCGTCCAGCAAGTAGAGAACTGGATACCGTTCCATACCGCTGTCATATCCGGCGGGCTTCGAGATGAGTAGAGATCTCGATTCCTTCAGAGTGTTCGACTGAAGCTGAATCGTCTCGCCAATGACGACCGGCGTCCCTCGACTCTGGGCCCAAACGCTGACTCTCGCGACCTGTGGTGCACACAGAAAGCCAAGAAGAGCAAGAGACCGCTGTGTCATCATAAGAATCCTTCTCGTCGGGATCTTGGCCGATCGCGTTCTCACATTTGAGACGATTCTATCTCTTAAGGACGTATCGCGGCGCACTCGGGAACTCGCAAGGGCTGGGAAACGGGTTACCGGAAAATGGCATCACGTCGGCCGCAAGTCCCGCTCGAGGAGACGTGGACGGCGGTTCCCGAGGGATCAAAGGTCCTCGAACCCCGTGTGGACAGCCCCTCGATCCTGCGGCGGAGTTGCCCGTAAAGGGGAGTTCGCGTGATCATTACGTTGGGGACGAATAACACGAGCGTTCACCGCTACCTAGCAATGAGAGAAGCGTGCCCTACGAGCGCTCCTTGAAAGCCGGCAATTATATACTTGACTCAAACACGTAAAAAGCGTATAGTTGCTTCATGGAAAGCGTGCCCGGCAGTCTTCTCGAAGCAGTTCAATTCTTTTCCGATCCTAAGAATGCGCTGGCCTTCATCGCGAAGTGGCGCTGGCCAGACGGCCCGATCTGTCCACGTTGCAGTTCCAAAAACATCGCCGTCATCTCCACGCGCGATCTGTGGAGGTGCAGGGATCGCCAGAGGCAGTTCTCCGTTAAAGTGGGGACGATTTTCGAGGACTCGCCGATTGGTCTGGACAAGTGGGCCGCTGCTGCCTGGTTGATTGCCAATTGCAAGAACGGCATCAGTTCCTGCGAAATTGCCAGAGATCTGAAAGTCACCCAAAAAACCGCATGGTTCATGCTCCATCGGATTCGGCGCGTCATGCGGAGCGGGGTATTTACAAAGCTTGGCGGTGAGGTCGAAGTAGACGAGAGTTTCATCGGCGGCAAGGCGCGCAACATGCACAAGGCCAAACGGAAGCGCGTCATTACCGGAACCGGCGGCAAGGATAAGACCATAGTCCTCGGCATGGTTGAGCGCGGTGGTGACGTTCGGGCTTTCGTGGTGGACAACCGACGCAAGAAGCAACTTCAGAAACAGGTCCGGGAACATGTCGAAGCAGGTTCGGCAATCTTCAGTGACGAGTTGAAATCATACGAGGGATTGCAAGCGGACTACCAGCACGCCGTTATCAACCATGCCATAGAGTACGCGAATGGCAACGTTCACACCAACACCATGGAGAACTTCTGGTCACTTCTAAAGCGTGGGCTGCACGGCACATACATCAGCGTCGAGCCGTTTCATCTCGGGCGCTACATCGACGAGCAAGCTTTCCGGTACAATACCCGGAAAGAGATGAACGACTCGGAGCGATTCAGCGCCGTCCTCGGGCAGATCGCCAATAAGCGGCTGACGTATCGAGAACTCACCGGCAAGGACTCCGACGCTCGACCGCAACTTGATTGAGAAAGAGCGGCAACGCCAATGGCGAGGCAAGCGAAAGGCATCGTGACGATTAAACCGCCGAAGAAGGGCCGCCATGCTGCCCGGTAAAGCCATAAGCAAGCCACTCCTGCATCCACCGTTGTCCGAAGTGGCGTTTGAGGTAAACTTTCCAAACCTGTTTGCGGTCGAGACTGGCATCGCTGCATATCAGCGACAGGTGGAAGCGTTGTATCCGAAGTCTGGCGGGGAATACATAGTCCGTCTTCCGGCTGTCGTCGCTTTTGGAAAACCTACAAAGCAGGAAAGTACCGCCCTGACGCCCATGAGAAGCTTTGTATTTCAAAATCCGAATGGTTCTCGAATCATACGTGTATCTGTCGTCAACTTTACGCTGCTAGTCACAGACTACTTGCATTTTGAAGACTACATGGAAGCTCTGACCGCAGCTTTTACGCCAGCAATCGAAATCTTTCAATTACATAACGTGGATCGTATCGGCCTTCGCTACGTAAACCAGATTCCGATTCCAACTGAGAACGCGGAAAGTCGGTACAAGGAATACGTGCGATCACCGATCAATGCGGAGACTTTCGCGGCCCATGTGCCGACCAACTTTCTTACGGAAGTCTCCGTGGATCTAGAAGGCACAAGTAAGCTCACCGTTCGTAGTGGCCTGCTTCCTTCTCAAATTGACGCACCGACGCGCAATTACTTGCTAGACTTTGACTGCTACTCCGTTGGGAGCGTTCCGCTGTCTGCCGATAGCCTAACGAAGTTGCTTACTCAATATCATGAGGCAATCGAAGCCGAATTCATGCAGGCCGTGACTGACAGGTACTGGAAGTACATGGCGGATGGGGTACCACTGTGAGTCCGACAATGCCTCCCGATCTTACGATATCGAGTGAGTTTGTGCTCCATGGCTACGGAACAGGTGAAAAACTACCAATCAGAATGCCTGTTTTCCAACCCTCTGGGAATCCGACTGAGAGATACCGGATCGCTGTTGGATTTTACGGTACAGGTGACAGTGCTGCGTGGACTCTCTCTTCCGATCAGTTCCGGCAGTTTCTCCAGATTCAGGTATTGGGCCAACTCTCACCCGGACTGCTTCAAATGCTCATCCCTCGCGGGATGGTTGGCGAAGAGGAATTGACGCCAAAGCAGAGACTTCTGAAGCGAATTCTAGCCCGAAGGAACTCAATAGAGGCCCAGAAAGGGATTCTGTCAGAAAGCTATCCATTGATTCGCGAGGATCGTGAAAGATAGTTCATGCAGCACGTCATTGATGCGAGTGTAGTGGCGAAGTGGTTTCTTCCAGAAGCGCACAAGGACAAGGCGGAAAAGCTCCTGCGTGATTTCCTTGATGAGAAAGTGGAGCTGACGGCCCCCGACCTTCTCGTGGCCGAAGTGGGCAACACTCTATGGAAGCGCTGCACTCTACTTAGAGACATTTCATCGCTGCAAGCAGCTCAGAGCTATGATGACTTCTTAGCCCTAGCACTCCCACTCTCTTCTTCGCCAACTGTTGCAGCCACCGCATTGAAGCTTGCGACAGATGAACGCCATAAGATTTACGACATGCTGTATATAGCCCTAGCGGAAGAGAACGCCTGCAAGTTCGTCACGGCGGATGAGACACTCTTGAACAAACTCGCTGGGAAATTTCGGTGCTTGTGTTGGCTGGGTGATTTCTAATCGCATTTAGGCGACGGCCGCGCGGGTGCAGCGTTCGAACGTTTGAATATCAATTAAATATTCTGGCAAGCGCTTCGGCGGATCGGGCTGCGTTTCTGGAATATCTGACACCATAGCGAAGAATGTACATTGGTCAACCGGATCATGACGCAAGAGCACAAGCCATGTGTCCGGCATGAACTCGCGATTCATCGTAGGGCCTTGGTTGTAAGTGTCGGCCCGAAATCTGGATGTAACAATTCGGATGCGATGCAACGCAGGTATCCTTTAACCCTAAACCGAGGGATCAAAGGTCCTCGAACCCCGTGTGGACAGCCCCTCGATCCTGCGGCGGAGTTGCCCGTAAAGGGGAGTTCGCGTGATCATTACGTTGGGGACGTATAACACGAGCGTTCACCGCTACCTAGCAATGAGAGAAGCGTGCTCTACGAGCGCTCCTTGAAAGCCAGACAATTCGGGATCGCCATCGAAAGCAGGTGACCTATTCGCAACGCAGGGCGTCCATGGGATGGGTATTGGCGCCGCGCCGCGCCGGGCCCAGCATGGCTATAATCGCCGCCGCTCCCAAAACCAGCGCGGCTGCGAAGTAGAGAAACGGCTCTCCGGGATCGACGCGGATGACGGAACCCCTAACACTCTCACGCAGGCCCACGGCTGTCGGCACCGAAAGCCAGAGGCCTGCGATCAGACCCTGCAACACCGGCTTGCCGCCGGACACGAAGATCTCGCGGATGATGTTGAATCGCGTGGCGCCCAGGGCCACGCGAATCCCCAGTTCCCTGGTCTTCTGGTTCACGGCAAACGAAACCGCGCCGTAGATTCCCGTGGTGGCCAGGAGCGTCGCCACCATGCCGAGCACCACGATCAAGGAGGCCACGCTCCACAAAGCGGCCTTGATTTGCTCAAGCCAATTCTGCAGCAGGCGCGGAAAGACCAGCAAATCCGGATCCAGCTCGCGGAGAGCGGCGCGCACCGCAAGGGCGCCCGTGGCCGCGCCGCCGTCGAACCGCACCGACATCACGTGCTCACCGTCACCGACATGCCTCATGCGGTAAGCGGGCGGGTTGTCAGAGTCTCCGAAACGCAGCGGGTCGATATCTCTCGCCACGCCGACTATCTGGGCGGCGCCCGCCGGGAGCGCCAGCACTTTGCCGATAGGATCTTCGTTGGGCCAGAATGCCTTGGCCAGGCTTTGCGACACAATTACCGCGGAAGCGTCCGAGTCCTGAAACTCGCGCCCGCGCAGAATGGGTATGCCGAGCGTTTCGAAGAAGCCGGGAGACGCGGTATACACGTCCACGGGCTGGCTCGCGTCTGGCCGGGCTGGCGGTTGCACTTCCATGCTCTCGGAGCTTAGCAGGGGTACACCGTCTGAGAAAGCGACGGATCGCACGCCCGGGAGCGCCTTGATGCGTTGGCTGATCGCCTGCAGCCGGACTCGCATCGATTCGCGCGGAGTGTCAGCCGGGAACTGCAAAAAAGCGACCACCACTCTTTGCGGCGCGTACCCTGGATCGCCGCGCAAGGCTCGATTTTCGGACCGTGCGAACAAGCCGGCCTCTACCAGCAACACCATGCTCAAGGCTACCTGCGCAGCGACCAGCAGCGTACGAACCCGCGTCCCGCCGATTGCCCCGCCGAACACTCCGCCGTGTCCCTTGAGCGTCGCCGTGAGGTCCACTTTTAGAGACTCCAGGGCGGGCGCTATGCCTGCAAGAAAACCCGTTAGCAGTACCACAACCGAAATGTAAGCGAAGGTGTGCCAATCCGGCGGCATCGGAAAGTCCGGTAACTCGGACGCGATCAGCTGGTAAAGAGGATGAGGGGCGTGCCATGCCAGGTACACACTGGCCGCGCCTGCCATCGCCGCTAAGAGCAGACTCTCCGTCACCAGCATCCGTACCAGGCGAATGCGCGGAGCGCCGAGAGAAAGCCGTACCGCGATCTCGCGACGGCGCGCGGCTGCGCGCGAGAGCAGGAGCGTGGCTACGTTAGCGCAAGAGATGAACAGCACAAGGTTGAAACTGGCGGCAAAGAAACCCATGAGCATGAGATCCCGCCCAGACGCATTCAATTCCCATGCCTCGGCCCAGGAGCCATCGGTTGTCACGATGGTGGTGCGGCGTCCAGGGTGTAACTG
>QHXW01000341.1 GCA_003223115.1 Acidobacteriota bacterium | reverse complement strand
CGTAGTTGCGCAAAACTGTGACTTCCGCCTTCCGGATCTTGTAAGTCATCATCGTGAGCGTGCTCTCCAGGCCGCTGTGGAGGTCAATTTCCTGTTCGGGCGCCTGGTCCATGTACGAGTATTCCTTGATGGCCTTCACCAGTTCGGAAATGCGGGCGGTGCTATGTTCGATTTCGCGTGCCAGCGCGGCCGCAGTCAGCAGGGCGGCGACGCGGCCCAATACCTCAGGCAACGGCTCCGGCCCAATCTGCTCAATAAGAGCGTCGAGTTCGGGGCTTTCCATACCGGCTTCGACGAAGACAGGAGCAAGCTTCCAGGCATCGGGAACGTGATGCGTTTCCAGACACGTGACAAGCCGCTCTTCGCGATCGCTTTGCTCGAGTGAATTAAACGTAACTGGCGAGGCAGTCGCGCGCCGGCCGGTATTGCGCTCGAATCGCGCGATGTACTCGCGCTGCTGCGGCGAGAAGGGGAACCGGTTGAGATTGGCATTATTTTCGCGAGCCGCCGCAAGGGTCTGGCCTAGAGCGGAAGCCGCACGCCGGGCTGCCGCCGCTGGGTTGTTCAGCTCGTGTGCGAGCCCGGCCGAGAGTTTGCCCAGGGCCGCCAGCTTCTCGCGTTGCACATCCATCCTGGTAACTTCCCGGACCCGATCCGACATCAGGCCCACCATGCGCGCAATAACCTGCGGCATCCGTTGAAACATCTCAGGGAAAAGATTCGGGTTGAAAGAAGCCAGACGAGTCCGTGTGACAGCGTAAGAGCTGGCCGCAAAGTGAGTCATCCGCGAAAACGGGAGAAACCCGGAGACATCGCCGGCGCGGATGTAGAGCATGGGAGAGCCGTAGCGCCGTACTTCCAGCTCGCCTTCAAAGAGCACAAAAAACTGGTCGGCCGGAGCCCCCGCTTCGAACAGGCTCTCGCCGAGTTCCAGGCGAACCTCGGTGCCTTGTTGTGCCAGCCAAGCCAGTTGGTCCTGCGGCTGATCGGCGAATATCTCGATCTTCCGCAGCTCTTCGAGCATGCTCATACCTTGGCCAGATATTGATGAACGAACTGGACGGCGATCGAGCCTTCACCTACTCCCGACGCGACGCGCTTCACCGATCCGCGCCGGACATCACCCACGACGAACACACCGGGAACATTGGTTTCTAGTAGGCCCGGATCACGATCGAGCGGCCAGCCTTTGGGCCGCCGGCCGCCGTGGGCAAGTTCCAGGCCCGACAAAATGAAACCGCGCTCGTCGCGATCAATAATGCCGTCGAGCCATTCGGTCCTCGGCACCGCCCCGATGAAAATGAACAGCGCGGACGCAGGCACCCGGTCGACCTGCCCGCTATCGCCGCAACGGATCGAGATGGTCTCGAGACGGTTTTCACCATGCACCTCCACCACCTCGGTGCGAAGTTCTACGGCGATGTTCGGGGTCTGGCGAATCTGGTCGATCAAGTACCGTGACATCGAGTTGGCGAGCGAATCCCCCCTGACCAGCATGACCACGCGGCGCGCGTACTTGGAAAAATACATAGCGGACTGGCCGGCGGAGTTGGCGCCACCCACAATGTACACGTCCTCGTCTTTACAAGAAATAGCTTCTGCGGGTCCTGCGCCGTAATACACGCCGGCGCCTTGAAGATGGGCCATGCCGGGGACATCCAGGCTGCGCCATTGCACGCCGGTCGCAATCAGGAGGGCATGGCACGAAATCTCGCTTCCATCGGCAAGTTTAAGCACGCGGTAGGGGCCATCGATTCGCAGCCCCACGGCTTCCTGGGGAGCAATGATTTCGACGCCGAACCGCTGCGCCTGCGTTACGGCCCGCCGCGCCAGATCGCCGCCGCTCAAGCCCGATGGAAACCCGAGATAATTCTCGATGCGGGAACTCAGACCGGCCTGACCGCCGGGCGCCTCCCGCTCGACGATGATCGTCTTCAGCCCTTCCGAGGCTCCGTAGACTCCCGCTGCGAGGCCCGCCGGGCCGCCGCCCACAATCGCCAAGTCGTAGAACGGCATTTCGGCCCGCATGCGCAAGCCAATTCTTCGGGCAAGCTCGGTGTTCGAAGGCGTGGCGAGCCGCGTTCCATCCGTGAACAGAACCAGCGGTATGTTCGACGCCTCTTCGCCCAGTGACTCGACCAACTGGCGAATCTCAGGCTCTGCCGATTCGACATCCATCCACTGGTAGGGAATCTGGTTGCGCGCCAGGAACTCCCGGATGTCGTAGGATCTCGGCGACCAGCGATTCCCCAGCACGCGCAAGCCTTCAAAGGGAGGCCGGTAATGCGAGAGCCAGTCATCCAGGAGATCGTCGATTACCGGGTAAAGCTGCTCTTCCGGCGGATCCCAAGGCTTCAGCAGGTAATGATGGATTTTGACTTCATTGATGGCGCGAATGGCCGCTTCCGTATCAGCGTAGGCGGTGAGCAAAGCGCGCTTGGAATCCGGGTAGAGGTCCACAGCTTCGCTCAGGAAACCAACTCCATCCAACTGCGGCATCCGCTGGTCGGCCAAGAGCAACGCTACCGGATCATTGCGGGTCTTCAGTTGGCGCAGCATCTTAAGTGCGGCGTTTCCCGAATCGGCGCGCAGCACGCGGTAACGGTCACCATATTGGTGGCGAAGATCCCGCTCGATGGAGCGCAGCACCTCTGGATCATCATCTACGGTCAGCAATACAGGCTTGGCCATCGTCCCAGACTACTCCTGTTCGAGTTACAGCTATGTGATGCCCGGCCGGGAGGACGGGATTCATCCATTCACAGGTGAAGCGCGTCGCCTCCGCCGTAGGCGAAGGTTCGATGCTGCGCCCACTACAACCGGGCGAGCTTCTCTGCGGAGTACTTCGAGCGCGGAGAGGATAACGCGCGATTCCTCTCCCAGTTCTTGTTGACTGTCGGTCTCGTAAATTCCGGCTGGCCGAAGATGGCGATCTCTGAATCGGACATCGCACCGGGCCGATAAGTTCAGGTTTCAGACCTGGAACGATCATGCCCGTTAGCTGCTTCTCGTCGGCGCTGTCAACCAACACCAACCCAGCCGCATCGGGAAATCGAGCAGCCAATCGACGGACGTACAATCCACCCAGTGAGTGGCCAACCAAAACATTATGAACCGGGAAGGGACGCCTCGCGTAGAGCGACCGTAGATCGTCGATCACCTCATCGCAACAACGGTCCGGATCTCGGTCGTACGAGCAGACTTGCGTCAGATTGCCAATGCCTGGCTGCACCTTCGCCCAATCAGCCGCCCCCCAGCCCCCACCCGCCTCAAGGATAACGATGGGCCTGCCAGCACCAACACATGAGAAATGGAGGCTGGCTGGGGCGTTGCGGCCACCTTTTTGGCCAATCCCCTGCTGCAGAGGCTGGGCGTGAAGGCACTGACTTGTTATCGCAACTATCGAAAATAAAACCAGCCGCACCTTTATCCGATTCTACGACCGACGCCACTTTTGCCCGGGAACCGCCGATGCTGATTTATGGCCGCCTACGGGATAGATCCTCACTGACGGCGTAGTGTTTACCATTCGAGCGGACTGGCCCGCAGGCACACCAGATTCTGCCATTGAAGCAACGCGCTTTCTGAAACTGCATCCAGCGCAAAGCGTGCAGCTAATACGACAGCGTCCGCGCGATCAACGCCGCTGAACCCCAACTTGCCTTCACAACCCAGGAGGCTCTCGCCCTCGAAGTGAGGATCGTATTCGCCGAACAAAAGGCACTCCAACCGCTCCGCTTCGCAGAGGACATGACCCGGTACGCGCTTCCTTTCCACCTCAAGAAAGTCGGTCAGTCCATTAATTGCCTTGGCGACATTCTGTGGATCAGAGGATCGCCTTTGCTCAACTCGATGTAGCGTCTTGCGGCTTCCACAAATGACTTGAACTGCTGAACCGGGTACTTCCTCTCACCGGAGAGTGCATTCTGGAAATCCGGCCACCGCTGCAGGACCACTGCAGCTGAACGATCCTTGGCCGAGGTCGGCATGGTTGTCATTCCTTCATCGGTCGCGTGATGTAACTGTAGTTTACCCCTTCAGCCGCGGCGAGACGGCGACGGGCCGCGATAGTTCGCCGCGGACTACACGTGGGAATCTGCGAGCCCAATCACGGCGTCACTTGTACGAGACAACCCGTCAACTTGGATTGGTGACCGGCCGGACGTCGCCCCATCCCGCGCCGGGTCTTGCGGTATAGTAGTGAATGTCACTACATTGTGGAGACTACCATGAACAAGTCAGTCTCGGCCGCGGACGCCAATCGCCGGTTCTCGGAACTCCTGCGAACCGTGAACACAGGCCGAAGCGTCGTCGTCACCAAACACGGCAAAGCCGTGGCACGGATCTCGCCTGTCATCCAGGACGATCGGGCCGCAGAAGGCGCGCGCTCCGCCCTTTTCGCCCGGCTCCGCAGAGAACGAGTTGTGAACGCCCGCCGCTGGACGCGTGATGAGCTGTACGACGATGCCCCATGAAAATCGCGTTGGACACCAACGTTCTGGCGTATGCCGAAGGTGTCAACGGAGCGATCATGCGAGCCAAGGCGCTGAAACTGATCCAGCAATTGCCACCGGGGGATATCGTGCTACCGGCTCAGACGTTGGGCGAATTGTTCAATGTACTTATTCGAAAGGCCAAGAGGCGGCCAGTTCGTGTGCGGGAAGCCGTACTGAGCTGGCGCGACGCGTATACAGTGGTCGAGACGTCAGCAGCCGTAATAGTCAACGCAACGGATCTGGCATCGGACCATGGCCTCACGATTTGGGACTCGGTCGTGTTGGCCGCGTCGGCGGAGGCCGAGTGTCGGCTGCTTCTGTCGGAAGATCTCCAGGAGGGGTTTACGTGGCGAGGAGTAACCGTGACCAACCCGTTTGCGGCCACCCTTCACCCCATCTTGGCAGCACTGCTTATGCGGCGCCGGGAGTAAGCCCGTGGCCCTCTGGAACTGACTCAATCAAACGGATGCTTGCATTCGTTTTCCTGGGCTTCAAATGGGCGTGCCGAAAGCACATCGATGTGGAGCACCCGCTGGACATCCGCAGGCTGCCGCGCTATCTGCATCAGCCCGACTTCATCCTGCAGCCGATTTGGGTTGTGTCCGGTGTTGACGGGCTGCAGAGCTTGCGGCACGCTTAAATATTTCGGCGTGAAAGAAACGCGCCTTGCTGAAGTGTGCAATTGAGCAAATGCGATGACGATCCTTCAACTTCCTGATTAGCTCGATCATCGAGATCGGTGAACTTCTTCCAAACGGATTACCAGATCAGCTTGAGGCCGAACTGGATTTGGCGCATCGAGGTGATGGTACTGGTGATGGCGGCCGGGCCTTGCGAGACGTTGGATTGGGACGGGAAGACCAGATTCCCGGAAGCGTCCCTCTTCGGACGGAACGCGCCGCCAGTTTTGAGCACGCCGCCTGGCACGTTGAACTGCGGCGAATTGGTGATGTTGAACAACTCGGCGCGGAACTGCAGCTTCAACTGCTCCATCAGGCGGAAGTTCTTGAAGAACGATACATCTCCGTTGTGGAAGCCGGGCCCGGTGAGAATGCCCTTGCCCGAATTGCCGTAATGGCAGGTTTCGGAAATGCTGCTGTTCAGGCAGCTGACAAGGTGGAACTCGTCGGGGTTAAACCACTGGTTGATGGTGGGATTGCTGATCGAGCCATTGCCGACGCGGTCCGGACGAACCGGGGTGTTGCCGCTGTTGATGATGCCGCCCTGTGTGACCGTAAAGGGGAAGCCAGTGCGGAAGCTGACGATTCCGTTTGCCTGCCATCCCGAAAAGATCACGCCCGCAAAGCCCTTCGAGAGCGAATCGGCAACGGGAAGGCTGTATTGGAAGCTCATCGTGGTGACGTGCGTTGCGTCATAACCGATCCGGCTCTTGTCCGACGCGCGGTCGCGCGGATTCTGATAGCGGTTGTTGTTGATATTGTCGCCTTCGTTGCGTCCGTAACCTTCCATCTCGGCCTTGGAGTAGGTGTAGGCGAGGGTGAACAGGAAACCATGAGTCAGTTCCTTTCGCAAGCTCACCTGCAATCCTTCGTACCACGCGTTGGCTCCGGTATCGAGGAAGCGCAGGCGCGTGAGAGGGCGAAGGGTGCCGTTATCGAGGATAAATGGATACGGCCGGTGCGACTGGACGGAATCGGAGGAGTTTTGGGGAATGAACGGAAGTGGCGCGTCGCGCTCCACGGTGTTGTCGATGTGAGTCGACTTGCTGCCGACGTAGCCGACCTGCAGAGTGGACGACCAGGGAAGGCGGCGCTGGACGTCGAAAGTCCACTGCGAGACGTAGGGCTGGAAATTCTGCGTATTCAGGACGTTGGCGTTCACCGGTGAAGTTGGATTGGGAGCCGCGAACGGATTGTTGAAGTTGTAGATCGGGGCGCCCGAGGCATAGACGGTGTCCAGGATAGTATTGGCGTAGTTCGCCGAACCGGAGAGCGGCGGGTTCAGATTGAGGATCGAGTAGTTGTTCAACTGGTGAACGTTATAGTAGATGCCGAACCCGGAGCGGATGACCCAGTTGTCGGTGATGCGGTAGGCGAGGCCGATTCGGGGCTGGAACTGCTTCTTCGAGGGATCGTAGAACTTATAGATGGTGCGGATCTTGTCGGGCACGTACTGAAGGGGCTTGTCGAGACCGTTGCGCCACTCGCCGCTGCGCCACAAACCGGCGATGTCGGTGGCGGCCGAGTTGTACTCCCAGCGAAGACCGAGGTTGAGAGTGAGCTTTCGGGTGGCTTTCCAGTCGTCCTGAAAGTAGAGACCGAGGCGATTCTGGCGGATGTCGGTGAGGGGGAGGCCTTCCGGCGAATCAGTGGAGGAGGGCGCGCCCAGCATAAAGGCAGCGAAGGCGTTGTTGGCAAGGTCGCCGTCGAAGTTGAACCCTCCGCGCGGAACGTTGGCCGCGCCACGGAATAGTTGCACGCGGCGGTAGTCGACGCCGGCCTTGAAGGTATGCGGACCGGTAGTGATGGTGATGCTGTCGCCGAACTGGTAGAGGCCATTCTGGTCGAAGCCGTTGCCGCCGTCCTGTTCGAACAAGCTGTAGCTACCGTTGATGTTCATATCCGGGATGCCGGCTTCGCGGGGGGTAAAGGGCCGGTTGTTGTCGTTGACGACGTTGAAGCCCGTGATGCCAATCTCGGTAAGGTTGAAGTTAGTGTTGGCACGAGGATTGAACGTATCGTCTCGAGACCCGACGTAGCCGACGCGGAATTCATTGATGATCGTCGGCGAGAAGATATGCAGCCACTGGCCAGCGTAGTTCTGATTCTTCGCCTCCACGCGATAGCTGAACTGGGGATTGTCGATGATTTGGAACAGATAGGGAATATTCGTCGCATAGCGGAAGAAGATCTTGTCATTTACCGAGAACGTGTGGTCGATGCGAGCGAAGTACTGGTTGTCGTTAATCGTGTTGACGCCCGGGAATTTGTAATTGACGCCCGACAGCGGATCGTTCAGCGGATTTTGGGCCTTGGGGAAATAGGGGAGAAGGGCGGTGGCGGCCGGAGCGATGAGGGAAGGAGGAATGATGTTCCCCGGAAACGGCGTCGGGTTGGTGGGGCTGGAGGTGGGATCGATGATGGGGTTCGGGGGAAGAGGGTTTCCGGAATCGTCTCTGCGCTTGAGGAACTCGCTGAAATTGCCGGCACGCATCAGGTCCGTGGGTACCAGCGCGGTCGAGATGGCTCCCGGCTGGCTGCGGCGGCGTCCTTCATAGTTGAACATGAAGAAGGTCTTGTTCGTGCCGTTATAAACCTTCGGGATGTAGACGGGCCCGCCCACGACGAAGCCAAACTGATTCTGCCGCAAGGCCGACTTCGGCGAATGAGGATCGCCCGGCGCGTTGAAGTAGTTTTGAAAGTAGTCTTCCGCGTCGAGCACCTGGTTGCGGAGGAATTCATAAGCAGAGCCGTGCAAGGCGTTCGTACCCGACCGCATCACCATGATGAGTTGGGCGCCGGAGTTAGTGCCGTACTCGGCCGAATAGCTGCCGGAGAGCACCTTGACTTCCTGCATCGCTTCGGGCGACGGCGACCAGGGCACCGTGTTTACGCGAGCCTCCGTGGCCACCACGCCGTCCAGCGTCGCATGCTGATTCACCTCGCGCTGACCATTGGCCACAAGGGCGATCACCTGGCCGGGAATGGGTACACCGCCGGCGCCGGACTGCCCATCCATGCCGCCGCGCGGGCTGAACTGTACACCCGGAGTCAATGTGGCGAAATTGCCGACATTGCGGCCGTTCATCGGCAGCTCCACGAGCTGGCGCTGTTCCACGGTGCCACCGATGGAAGCTTCCTCGGAACGAAGCGTCGTGACTTCCGCCTGGACGGTGACGGTGTCGGTCTGCGAGCCGACCTGCAATTGGAAGTCCGCGCGGACCTTTTCATTAATCTGCAGGCGAATGCCGCTCTTGGTTTCCGATTTGAATCCGTTGGCCTCGACGGTGACCGTGTAGTCGCCGACGGGGAGCAAGGGGAGAGTGTAGTCGCCCGTGCCGGTCGTCTGCGTAACGCTGATAACGTTAGTACCGACGTTTTTGGCAGTGACTTTCGCTCCGCTCACGGAGGCGCCCGAGGGATCCGTCACGGTTCCAAGGATGGTGGTGGATGTCGTTTGTCCGGATGCAAACGCAACGCATAGGACG
>QHXW01000343.1 GCA_003223115.1 Acidobacteriota bacterium | reverse complement strand
TAACTTATTGATTTTATTAAACGGCAAAAACGCTAAAATCGCTGCTTCCGCCGAAGTGAGGTACACGCCGGGTACACGGGCTACTAATTCGTTAGTAGTCCTGCCTCTCGCATTCCCGCTGCACCGGCGGTTCATGGCCGCCCCCGGAACGTCACTACCTTAGGCGTATCCGGCCTCATTGCCTCCTGCACGATCCGGTCACGCGCCCAGGCGCGTACCAAACTTGCCTCCAGTTGAACCTGCCGGTCACGTACCCACGGCGCGTAGTGCTTCTCGGTGATTCTCACGCTGCTATGCCCGAGGAGAGCAGAAACCTGCTCAATCGGAACGCTAGCGAGTAGCAGCTCGACGGCGAACGTGTCGCGAAATCGATGAGGATGGCCATCCTTGATTCCGGCTAGGTCGAAAAGATCCCGCAGCCCGCGCCGCCAGTTGCCCGAGACTGTTTCTTTCGTACCCTCACCGCTCCAGAAGAAGTACCGCTGGCTCACCGGCGGCATTGTGTTCAGTGCTTCCGCCACGAAGTACAGGAACAGCTTCCCGCCGTTGAGCCGATCTCGCTCACAGGTTGCTGTGTCTCCGATGCGCATACCGCTGTAGCGCATTAGAAGGACGAAGGCTCGGATTTTCTATTTGTCGCCAGAGTATTCCTCGCAGGCTGCCAGAATATCGATCATCTCAGCCTGCGTGTACGGCAGGGTGGGCGGATCATTTACTTTCGGATTCTTGAGCATTTTAGCAAAGTTTTCTTCCACCCAGCCGCTTTCCAGTGCAAAGCGTAAGAAGGCTCGAAGGCGTTCGAGTTTTTTCAGGGCACTGATTCCGCTGTCCGCCCACGACTCGCGAAACCGGCGTAGCATCAGGAGATCAAACTGCTTGATGTATAGTAGACCTTGGTCAGCCGAGAAGGAACGAAGCTGCTTGAACAAGAAGCGGTATTTTTTTAACGTTGACTCCCGCAGCTCACGGGCCTTGGCGTCGCTCAAGAAGTCTTGACACGCCCGCTCCAAGCTCACCTCCTCAGGCAGCGGGTCCACCGGCTCCATCTGGCCTCGCGATTCCCACTCCCGAATTGTTTGTTGCGCTTTTTCCCAATCCCGCACCTCCAGCGCCTTGCGTATTTCAGCGCCCTTGAGAAAACCGTCTACCCAAATGGGGCAACGGCAGCGCCGGTACTTCCTTCCCTCCCCTCCGTGCTCACAATCCTTCACATGTCTGCGATAGATAGTCAACATGATCTCTTCCCTTCCTTCGTTCCTACGTCGGCCTCTTCTTGCACTGTGCGAGGTGGGTCCGCAGCTCCCGCGTTTTGAATGACCGCTTGCAGAACGGGCACTCTACCGGCGTCGGCGGTCTGCCTCGCTTTGGCTTTCCCTTCATGTTGACTATTTTGTGACACAAATTATTACTTGTCAAACGACTGTACTTCTAAGGATTCCTCATTCGCCGACAAACTCTCTCAAACACAGACGCAGGGATACGGAGCACCCGGTACCGACGCCTACGCTTGTGCGGTGAGCCGTCGCCGCCCAGGTCGATGACCTCCGGCTCGTTCTCGAAAATCTTCCGCGCCTTGTCCTGGCTACAATTCAAAATGGCCGCAACCTCTGCCACCGAGTAGTGATGTTGCTCAAGAGTGACTGAAGCAGGGCTGGACGAAACGGCGGTGGGTGCGTGTTTCTCTCGCATCCACGCCTGTTTTCCCTCCAAGGAGACCCCGTTCCGCGACATTCGCGATCAACCTACCCTTTTTCGTGGCGGCTCCAGCCCACCGGCACGAACCTCAACCGACCGGCATCGAGACTCACGATTCTGATACGGTCAAGCAAGAAGCTGAGCGGCTTCACAACCACCGCCACCTGACCCGCTGCGATTCGCTGGATCAGAAAGTCAATTGCTTCGTGCTGGGTCCACGGCCAAACCAGAAAATCGCAATCGCGGTCAGTCACAGGTCATCACCTTCGATAGCGCATGGCCAGCAGCCGGGCGCATGCGAAAGTTTCGTAGCGAAACTGATGGCCGAATCTGCCGGGCGTTGGCAGGGATCTGGCGAGGCCGCAACCAATTGATCAGCCCACATTTCACACCGTTCTTCGCCAAAAAAAGCCGCCCCGCCAGAAAAGTACACTCCCCCAATATGGAAAAAATTCGCGCGCGCGAACTGAGCGCGTGAGTTTTCGCCTTTTAAGTGCCCTAATTTTTCTGGCGAGACTGGCGAGAATACATGATGGGTTATATAAATAATTGAAAGCAAAGGTTAAAGCCCCTCGCCAAATCCCTCGCCAATCCATCGCCAGTGGGCGAGGAATCTCGACTGCGCGGCTATGCGTAAACCACAAAACCCATTCAGGGCGTCTCGATTTCATCAATTGCATCCTTTCGGATCACGATCATGTGAGCACTCTTTTGCTCGCATCTGATCCAAACGGCCTTGTCATACATGCGCCCCTTGGCGATATCGAGCCAACGGCGTTCCTTCCAGCCGGGCAAGATGGTGTCCGGTGAGTAGCGCAATTCGGTCAGGACTTGAGATAGCACGGTGGGATAGAACGCGATGAAGTTCCAATCGTCGCCAGGGTCCCAGCGGCCGGACCATCCACGCGCTGGTGCCCGCGGGTTACCGTCCTGGTCTGATTGATGGCGGCCTAGAAAAGTGTGTTGCTGCGAGTGGGACCACGAGAGCACATCGCGCAGCGCACGCTCTTCGCCTGTGGCTTCATTCGACTCGGCTACAATCTCCAGCCACATTTCTTCGAGCGGGTCTTTGAAATCCCACGGCAGGCCGAACCACTCATGCACGCGGGCAGCGGCAAGCTGGACTGCGGCCATGTAGTGCGCCAGCCGATCCACTATCGCCGCATCGACTTTGGCATCTTTGGGCACCCTGCCGGAGAGACCGGCGACCAGCTTCTGGTACTGATCCTTCCAACCATCCCACTTGTCACAATTCATCAGCATCGCCTGCAAGAAAATTGGTCCGGCGTGGCCGAAGTTACTCTTGAGTTCGACATTTAGGTCAGCCACCACCCGCGCCGTCGCCGGGTTCGCAGCGCCGAACGGATAGCCGCGAATTTCGATGCAACGGGCACGGGTGCCGCCGTCCTGAGTAAAGCTGGTCGCTGGCATCTCGCCGGTCGAGAACAGCACCGTGCGCCATGTTCGAGTGCGGCTAACGCTTTGCGTGTTGCCGCGTGCGCGACCCCTTCCGTGCGCCACCTCGTAAAGTGTGCTGGCAATGAACCGCGCATCTTTTGCCCGCTGCGTTTCATCGAGGAAGATCGGGAGGCTGTGTAGAACCGCGCTGGTACGCTCGAGGTAGACCGCAGTCGAGTCCCAGGACCACAGGAGTGAGTTCTCTTCCTGCTCGTTTGGATTGCCCCACACGCTCACAGCACCACGCAGCGTGGTCGTTTTACCAGTACTGGTTCGGCTGGCCCAGTCCAGAATGAAACTAGGGGCACCGAGGATCATGAGCAGCGGCGCAACGAAGGAAGCGTAGACGCCGAACAACACGCGGCGATAACGCTGGAGCACCTTCACGGCGCTTAGCCATGCGTCCACGCTGCCCGCCGCGTGGAAGGCGTCGGCGATTTGCTGATCGCCGGGTGCCAGTGCACGAAAGCCTACCAGCTGACGCTTTTCATGTCCCGCACCGGTTAGCGGTGCGACCGCATCGTCGGGCAGGATCAACTGGTGGCCACAAAGAAATCCCAACTCACCATCCTTGCCTTGCCAGCCGAGATGAGAGGCCGTGCTTGATGTGGGGATGGACTCGAAGTTTGCAGCTTCGACCTCATGAAGGTAGCTGACGAGACTTTTGGCGTTCGTCGATGCGACCGGGAATCCGCTTCCAGCCAATTCGATGATCTTTTGGGAGTCCAGCGCCGTGCGGCGGTCTACGATGAGCCGGTGCCAACCGTCCGGCCTTTTGTACGCCAGTTCCAAGGCCACTGTGCCCTCATCGATGTCGCGTAACCGGCTGGTGATGAGAATCGGCGCGTGAGCAACCACAGCGTCTGCATTGATTTCTTCCTTGGTGAGCGGGTCGATCTTGGTAATGATCTGAATCGTAGCGTCAGTGCGCAAGGAAAACTGGGCGGGGATCAGCAATGCAGGAGCCGGGCAATCTTCCGCCAGTGCGTCTCCGGCGGTGTGAGGCTCCGCGTGTTGACCCGGCTCCACGATGCGCAGGTTTGCCGGCCGCGATTTTGCTATCTCACGATCCACGTCCCGGATCGAGACCTTAGCCCGCTGCAACTGATCCTTCACCCTGGCCCACTCGGCGGGATCGTGCCGTCGCACCAGGGCCAGCGCACCCATAATCTCCAGGCCGAAGGCTGCCCCTCGGTCTTGCTGTAGCAGGTCCGGTAGATTCTTCAAAGTTTCCTTCGCCGCATCGATCTTTTCACTCATTTCTTGGCGGGCTTCTTCGTGTGTGCGCAGTTTCTCGCCGCCTGTGAGCCAATCGATGGCGCGACTCGCCACTTTAGAGCCGAGGATTTCTTTCAGCTTTGGGAATCCATAAGAGTTCTCACCACCGGCGATGCGGTCGGCAGTGATCTGCACAATAGAAATGCGCTTCCCTACTTCCCGGTCGCCCGCTGCATCGCACACCTGGCGCATGATCGTCCAGATGCGCTCGACCTCGATGCCAGCCCGCAGTAGCGCACCAGCCAAAGCCATGGCCGCATCCTGCCTGCTGCCTTGTGCGGGCCAATGCTTCGCCACGAGCGCCATGGCTGCCACTTGCGCCACACTTTGCAACAGTTCGTCTGCCGCTACCACGGCAGGTTCACCATCACTGTAGAACTCGTAGGTTTCGCAGCTCGGATGTACACTCGGCGGAAATAGAGTCTGGGTCCCATCTGAGCGGAGTTCCAATAACATCGAATGGTCCTCAGGGTCGGCGAATTTCTTCGTTTTGAGATCGCACCTATAGAAGTAGTGGGATCGCGGCTTGCTCTTCCGGCCCGTTACCAGATCCGTGTCCGGCAGCGTGCCATCAGCGATCCGCACGGCCTCGGGGGAATCGAGGTCCACATCGACCAGCCCGCCGCTGGGCGTGCCCAACAGGATGCCGATGTTCTGTGGTTCATCGTTGAAGTGGAGGTGCAGGTCTTGCTCGGTGATGCGGAGTTTTTGCCAGCCTGTAAGGATCGCGCCTTTCTTCCGATCGGGAATCGGAATCACTGCGTAGCCCAGGTGGCAATAATTGGCTGCTGCCTCGCGGATGTTGTGATACGCTGTGGTTGTCATGGTCAGGAGTTTCCGGTCATCAGCCGGACCTCTTTCGACCCCTTTTCGCAGCGGCCCCGCTGGTCAAGATAAAGCTGGGGCCGTTGCGAAACCCTTCAAATAAACGCTATGCAGCCGGTGGCAGCGGGCGTTCAATCCGTCGTGCGGCCAGCAGGTTATCCAAGTCTGAGTAGAGGAGCCTCACGCTCCGCCCCAGGCGGACGTAGGAAAGCTGCCCGCTATAGATGCGGTCTCGCACCCACGACTTGCTCATGCCTAAATACCGGGCCGCGCCGTCGATGTCGGTAGATTTTGGTTGTATTTGCTGAACTTTTTTCATACTCGTGGATACACTTATAACCGAGAGGTACTGTTAAGTCACTAGGCCGGAGTTCCGCTTAGTTCCGTTCGGTTCCTGATTGTTCCGAATTTCTTTTTTGGTGGGAGATCACGCCCTTATAGTGGCGGAGTGATTCAGTGGTGATGGTCTTGTACTGGCCTTCCCCAACGCGGACCAGCTTGCCCTTCTTTACGAGATTCCTCACCTGACGCTCGGTAATGTCCAGGTATTTCGCTGCGGTTTCATACTGGACCGCTTCTCTTCCTTGCAGCAGATGCGCGGCCTGTGCGGCGGCGGCACCTGGGCTGACTGATGGTGCGCCCGGCATCTCGACTTGCACCCGCACAGGTGGTTCCGTATGCCGCGGCGCTTGCTCGGATGCACCGGCGGCGCTGATCTCGGCCAGCTTGTCGGCGGCGAGGATCATCACAGGCGGTCGCGCCGCCGGACCCTCGGCGGGCTCCATGATTCGTGATCCCTTCAACACTCGAATCAGCGTATAGGCGTTATCAAGAGCCGAAGTATATGTGTTATTAAGAGCCGAACGAGCGTGGAGTTTCTCCGCCTGTTCGAGCACAGTAGTAATGCGCTGATCGCCCGGTTCACTGGCCCGCGATTCACGCAGGGTGCCAACGATCCTCGCGTGCAGGCGGGCAATCTCGGCTTCGGCTTTTTTTCCTCGCGCCGCATCGAGCGTCTGTGCTTTGTTCACGGCATCGTCGTACTCTCGGCAAGCAGCTTCCAGTTCTTTGACATATCCCCGAAGGAGATCGCGTAGATCGTCTGGCACGTCATTCCCTCCGACGTGATAGATTTCCCCGTTTTAGATCGCGGGACCGGCGGCGCGGCGGGAAATTCCGCGACGAGGGAGCGACCCTTGCGGGTCCCTTTCATTGCCAGGATATAACGGAACGGATGCGATTGTTGCATCTGCCCATCCCTCTGAGTGACTCGACCGCGAGACAGCCGACAGCAGATCGCGTCAGACGGAGTGACCGGAGTGGACACGCAACGGTGCAGGATACTAATAAGGGAGGCGACTGATGGAAACCAGAGCCATCACGAAGTTGGCTTCGCTGCCAGATCCCGAGTTCTTCGAGCAAGTCTCGCTGGGGCTGAGGCACACGCTGATAAATTCTTTGAATTTGTGGCGGCAGGTGGGTGGCGCTCGCGCTGAAAAAGCAAGTGGTTTCCAAGGCACACCATTGCTCCCTCGTAACGTACACCTTTATCCATCCACAAAGACATCTATGGTTTGGGCATCACGAGTTCCTTCTCTGCCCCGAGCGACCACCCCCTCGCTGCTCGTCCATTATCCTACTGGTGGATCTGAATGTTGCCGCTCGGGAGCGTGCCGCCTTCCGGCGGTCCACCCGAGACGGAAATGGTGAACGTGTCGTTAGTACCCGGCTCGCCGTTATCCGTCACTTTGACTGTAAAGGTGCAGGGCGATCCATTGTTAGTGCATGTGCCACCGAACGTTGCCGTATTGCCTGCAATCACCAGCGAGGTGAACGTCACGCTGTGCACTTTTGCGCCGCTGGCGTGGTTGATGTACTGCAAGTCACCACTGACCGGGCCACTTGTCGACTTTCGCAGTCGCTTACCCCGTTGCGCGGCATTCGCGGTTTTATCGCTCACAGCAGCCGCCCTATGGCCAAGGTTCGTCTTCCCACTCGCCGCGCGTCCCGCTGCAAATCCGGATCGGCCACGAGCCACGCGCTCTCATTCGGCCGATATTCAAGCAACTCCGGATTGAGCATGCTGATGTCCTCGCCTTGCTCCCAGCGCCGATGTAGCGCAGTCGCCCGTTCCTGGTAACCGGCGAATGGGCGAGACGCTTACTCAATTCGTTGGAGTGTCAGAGGATGGGGCGCGAGCTATCATGAGGTTCAGCATGGCTGATCGAACAAATTTCAATGGATGGGAAAAACTCGATTCTCGCGGAAAAGGTGGGCAGGGCGAGGTTTTCCGCGTAAGGAAAGGCGGTGACTCACCCGCCGTGTCCGTAGATCGTGGGATGGATGCTATCAGGGGTTGCGCGGCGTACGCGTCCCGACCGGACCGCGAGACGGCAGGACGAGAGTTTGTGTCCTTCATCCGCGACATCGTGAGAGAGGTTGCCGCTGGCGACCGCGCTCCGTTAGGCGCTCTCAAGATGTTGCACACGATAGAGGATCAATCGGCCTCTGAGAAAGCGGGGGGTCGGATGGCTCAAGAGGTTGCGGCCTTGAACAGGTTTCAGCATCCGTCGTTGGTGCGAATTCTTGAGGCAAAGCCTGACGAGCGTTGGTTCGTAATGGAGTATTTTGATCGCGGTACGTTGCATGGACATCTAACCCGTTTTCGCGGAGACGTACTGAGTTCGTTGCGGGCATTTCGACCACTGCTAGAAGCCGTCGCCGAACTTCATAAGGGGGGTTACGTTCATCGAGACATCAAGCCTGCCAACGTGTTCATCGCCGATGACGGTCACCTCGTTCTAGGTGATTTCGGGCTGGTGATAAATCCGGGTGCCGCTGATCCGAGGCTTACAGACACCTACGAAAACGTCGGTAGCCGCGATTGGATGCCGGGATGGGCCATGGGGGTGAGGATGGATGATGTCAAACCCAACTTCGATGTTTTCAGCCTCGGCAAATTGTTGTGGTCGATGGTTTCAGGCAAGCCATTCCTTCGCCTGTGGTATTTCTTGGAGCCAGAATTCGACTTGGAAAGGATGTTTGCAAGCGAGCCGGCTGTGCGCTGGGCTACGCGCATCTTCAGAAAATGTATCGTCGAACGAGAGGCCGATTGCCTGAATGACGCAGGTGAACTCTTGATGTTGGTTGACGAAACAATCGGTGCCCTTCGCATCGGCGGACAAGTACTCCGCAAGAAGGATGGCTTCCATCTTCGATGCAATGTTTGCGGACTTGGCTCATTCTACGTCAAGATCCCCTACGGCGGGGAAGACACGGTGGTGTTCTGCGACAATTGCGGTCACGGGTTCAGCTTCAGGGGAGTCAAAGAAAAAGTGGGATGGGAGTGAATCTTGCCTGTTTGTCTTCTTTACACACT
>QHXW01000342.1 GCA_003223115.1 Acidobacteriota bacterium | reverse complement strand
ACTTTGCCACGATGCACTTTCACGGTACATGATTTCTTTTTGAATGTCCAGCAAAAAATGCAGGCGTCGCGAATTTTTAGTCGAATCGCCCTGCGCAGGGTGTGAAACGCAAGTCAAAATAAGGTCTGACTCAGGCCGTCACCACTGCTCGACGCACCGAACTGAGGAGCATGCCGGGGCTGGAAAGTTGCGTTTGTGCATGATCAGCAATTCGCGCTAACTGAAAACAAATGCGTTGATTAGGCATTTTTGCGCCGGAAAGTAGCTATCTTTTGCTTATCCGGTTGTTTCAGGAAGCCACTATTTCAGAAGGCCACTGTAGGTTGCGGTCAGCCCTCGGCAGACGGCTTAGAGAGGTCCGCGGCACCACGTATCCGCCTGTACGGCGTGAGCATACGGCTCGATCCGAGGCCGAGCAGGGTCTGGAAGACGGCCATCGGTTGCCGTCGGCGATTATGGCGAAAGACGAATTCATCGAGATAAACCTGGAGCTGTTCGCGGCTCACACCGTGATACGTTCCGAGGAGCCACTGCTGGAGATTGCCAATCGCGCGGTCCGCTAAAGGCACCACGGACTTCGCGCCTTTGCGCAGGTCGATTCGGAGGGGTTGGTTACGAGGCACGTGCTTGAACCCCGCTTCCTCGAGCCCGGTGAAGCTTTTGAGACCGTCGGTGTATAGCGTTGAACCTGGCGCCAGGTTTTGTTTCAGGAAAGCGGTCACGAAGGCCGGAAGGCGGCACTCGTCATGGTGGCTGTGGAGAAACGCGGCCGGACAACCGGCCGCGCTCGTGCCGGTTGTCGGCATCAGGTGGCGGGCCATGGTGAACCTGGCACGCGAGCCGCTGCTACACGTTCTCCGGTACCACAAACGGCTCACGGTATTTCCGCCGGAACATGGCATTGGCTTCTTTATCGCCTAAGCACGAATAGCTCGCGGCATCGAATCGCAGCGTGCGTCCCAGACGATAAGAGATGTTCGCCAGATGCACCAGCGTAGTCGAAATGGCGCCCTCTTCGATGGGAGCGTTCAAATCCGAATGCTTACGGCTGCGCACGGCGTCAATGAAGTTGGCCCAATTGTTGCCCAGCTCTTTACGCCCCGGCCCCGGCTCCTGCTCGCGGCCCAGAAATGAGTAGTAGGTGCCGTGGTCTTCGTCGGTAATCACCATGTAGCCTCTTGATCCGTAAAACATGGCTCCCACGGTATTGGTGTCTTTGTGCGGACCCGATTCTACGTTGATCCCGGCTTCGTGATTGCTGATCCAGTGGCGCACTTCAAACGTCATGTACTTCTTTTTCCCACCATCGTCAAACTCATAGGTCGCGGTTAAATCATTCGGCGTCTCCTGGTCATCATCGAACATGAAATGCCCGCCCATGGCGCTGACTTTGGTGGGATACTTGACGCCCAACCCCCAGCGCGCGACATCCACCTGGTGAATGCCCTGATTGCCGAAATCGCCATTGCCGTAGTCCCAGAACCAGTGCCAGTTGTAGTGGAAACGGTTCCGCGTGAAGTCGTGTTCAGGCGCCGGCCCCAGCCACAAATCGTAGTGCACGCCTGCGGGCACAGGTTCGGCCGGCTTGCGGCCAATCGTATCGCGCCACTTGAAACACAAGCCCCGCGACATGTAAAGATCGCCGATCGCGCCCTCTTGCAACTTCTGTACGGCTTCACGCGCCACACCGGAACGGCAGTTGGTGCCGTGCTGCACCATCCGGTTGTACTTCTGCGCGGCGGCCACGATTTGACGCGCCTCAAACATATCGTGCGAGCAGGGTTTCTCCACGTAAACATCTTTTCCCGCCTGGCAAGCCCAGACGGTCTGTAGAGTATGGTTGTGGTTGGGAGTAGCCAGCGAAACGGCGTCGATCGACTTGTCCTCCAGCACCTTCCGAAAATCGACGTACGCCGCGGGACGCTTCTTGCCCAGTTTTTCCACGTCGCTGAGGCGCGCATTCAACACGGATTCGTCGATATCACAGATCGCCGCGATCTCGACGTTCGGCATCTGAGCGTAGTGTTTGATGTGTGCCCGGCCCTGGCCCCGCACCCCGACGCATGCCACGCGCACGGTGTCACTTGCGCTGGCCAGACCGCTCGGCCGCATGGCAGCGGCTCCGGCTGCCATCGATCCCATTAAGAGATGTCTCCGATTCATGATTGCTCCCTTCGTAAGAATGTACCGCATCCACCGGACTGCGATGTTGTTGCCCTGAATCGCGGGATCGAACCGAGCCCTTCCGGACTAGACACGAATTCTCACAGCCAGTGCAACTTGATCTAAGTAATTATAATTAGGGTGTGGCTACTTTGGAACGACGCTCCAAGGCGCAGGGTATAGGCGGTGCTGGTCCTGATCGATGTGGAATTGCCAGTAGCGATCAAAATCCCCTGACAGATAGATGGCTCGGAGTTGGACGATGGCCTCTGCCATTTGCTCGGTCCAGCGCATTTCTGTTTCCAAAAGCGGAATCCGCCCCGTTGAACCGAACGCCTCTCTGCAACGCCACGCGCAACGCTTCCTGGAACTCAAACGAGGCTTGGAGCAGATCGAGTATTTCTGCAAAGGTACAGTTCTGAAGCGGATGATGAAATGCGGCAAAGCCCAGTGCGCCTGTGCCTCCGACGCCACCAAGCGCCACGGTCCGTACTTCGAGCTTACCTACAAGGCCAACGGCAAGACGGTCAATGTCAAACTCTCACGGGAAGCGGCTCCGCTGTACAGAGCCGCAGCACAGCAATACCGCAAGTTGAAAACCCTGCTCAACCGGCTCGACAAACTTTCGAAAACCATCCTCCGTCACCAAGCCAAACTGGCAGAGTCCAAGAGTCCAAGCGCCAGAACTGATTCCAAACAGGGGTTATTCCGATATCCCCGGCTTAAGCGATAGCCGAAGACAGGCGATTGGCCCTAACCGGTTGAATTTATGACTACTTGGCCGTCGTTCTAAAGTAGCCGCACCCAAATAATTAAATAATTATCTGAGACAGGCGAGACCGGCGTCAGTGGACGACACGTGGCTTCACTCGCGCTCGTAGATTAGCATCGATTCGATCTCGCCGCCGTGGAGGACGATCTACCTCCGGATGGTCAACATCTTGCCGTTGTGCATTAGCAGCAGACCGGTTACACTCGCAACAATTCGTGCGTTCTGAGGCCCATGCGTGCTTGCCCTCCTTGGTTTCGCTAGGCGTGGCGACCCGCTTTGCCGATAATTCCGGCCGCGATGGCCACCTGAATGAGCCCCGCCACATTGTTGATGCCCAACTTCTTCATCATCGTCTTACAATAACTTCGCACGATCTCGACGCCAAGATTAAGCATAACCACAATCTCTTTGCTCGCTTTGCCTTCCACAATGAGGCGTAGCACCTGCAGTTCACGCGGCGTCAGTTGTTCGACCAGCGGGTGGGAAACAGGCGCTTCGAGTCCTCCGCGCCGGATGCGAGCCAGCAAACGATCGGAAATATGCGGGCTTAGGTGAGGCTTAGGTGGGAACCGCCGCGACATACCGTACGCAGCGCCTCAACCAGATCAGTCGAGGAAGCCCGTTTGGCGACGTATGCGCGAGCACTGGCCCGAATGGCGTTGACTACCGACTCTTCGTCGTCATTTACATCGAAACATCGAAGGGATAACCACCTTTGTGTTTGGTGCATGGCGCAGGATCTCGCGCGTGACCTCAATGCCATCAAGCCCCGGCAAAGCCTATGTCAACAATTGCGATGTCGGCATGCGCTTCTTGTGCAAGTCCCACTCCTTCGGTGCCGGTGTCGGCTTCGCCTATGACCGTGAACTCACCGCTCCGCTCCAGCAACGCTTTGACTACCTCACCTCGCACATAATCTTGTGATCTTCAATTCAATTCAATGATCACTACGCGGTAAGCCATCTGTGATCCCCCTCACGGATACAACGCGGTTATCCACATAGGGTGGATAGAAACTGGGTCTCGTCAAAGATTCCGCCCAGTTGCGAAAATCGGCCGCAACCTACTGAAAATACGTGGTTTTTTTGAGGAGACCCTTTCGCCGCCTGTCTCGACGATTCACCCAAGGAACGAAGGAGGGTGCCGGCGCGAGCCCGCTGTGCTATGAAACCCAACTCCCGGTTACTGATGTGCCGAATATTGAGATTGCGGTGGATTCAGCTTGACCTCTATGGTTTTCTCGGGCTCGTCCACATCGAAGACCTGTCCGAAAGTCTGGTAGCCCTTCGCGATCACTTGAATTCGGATCTGCCCTTGCGGGATGGGCGGAATCTTGGCCAGGCCTTCCTGGTTCGTCCGCATCTCCCAAGTCTTGCGGATCTTTTTCCCGAGTTTCAATTTGGCGCGGCCCCGCACGAATTGCACCACTACACCAGCGCGCTCCACGGGGCTGCCGCCCAGGGTCCTGACTTCAATGGTGAGCGCGGTCATTGGTGGAGCGGCCTGCAGTCTCAACTCATCGATCAAAAGAAATGAGACGAGCACAATGAAGAGCTTGAGGGCCTTACGCATTTCTCGATTATCCCAGAAAGGCACCGCCCGCGCGGCCGCGACCCGAGACGGCTCAAGCGATGTCCGGCAGGAGGAAACTCGCTGGCTGGTTTGCGGCAGCGGCAACGGCTTCGGCGGCGAGGTAACCACTGCGCACCGCACCCTCCATCGTGGCCGGCCATCCCGAGCGAGTCCAGTCGCCCGCGAGGAAGACCCCTCCCACTTTGGTTGTTGTGGCGGGAAGCACCGCCTCCATGCCAGGACGCGCCGAGTAGGTGGCGCGCAGCTCTTTGATGACGTGCGCGCGTTCCACCTTTGCCCCACGGATCAACGGGAAAAACTCCGCCGCTTCCCCTAACACCAGATCAATCACTTCTGCGCGGCTTTTTTGGACCAGATCGCGCGAAGCGCTCACCACGAACTGCAGGTAACGGCCTTCATGCTTGTTAAACATCCATTGAATCGTACGGTCCAGCAGCGCCGCATGCGGGAGTTCGGTGACGGTCCGGTCGAACCACACGTGGATGCCGGTGATCGGCGAGTGTTCGAATTGCGATGTGTCTACCCCCAGCTCCGGTGCAATAGCACCCAGCCGCTCGAACGGTACTGCGCAAATGTAATAGTCAGCCGTATACGTTTCGCCGGCGACTCTGATCCCGCTCGCCTGGCCGTCATGGATCAAGATGCGCTCCACTGGCGACCGCTCGCGAATGGTCACATCCCCCTGCCTGCGCCAGGCTTTCGAGCTATACAACTCGCGAAGCGGCACTTCGGGAATGCCCATTCGATATGCGTCAGCACGCGCCAGCATCCCCAGCCAGAACACTTGGAACCCGTGCAGGGCGGCCATGCGGTCCAACTCTTCATTGATCGCGCTCACCAGCACCTGCCGCCAGAACCGTTCGATGGCACGCGCGGTCTGGTGTTTTTGTAGCAGCCAGTCGAGCATCGTGATCTCATCCAGGTCCTTTCGGCGGGTGCGCTCTCGCATGAGTGCCGCCATGGAGCGCGCAATCGCGAGTTTGTCGCGGAATCCCAGGCAGCGCATGCGCAAGAACGACCCGGTTAGGTGCAGCGGCGCGGGCAGTCCCCCACTTCGCAACACCGACATTCGTCCGCCCGGCTCTAGAAAGTAGTATTGGTCGAAGAAGTGTATGCGATCGGTCACGCCCAGGCGATTGTAGAAATCCAGCAGGTTGACGCAGCAGCCGAGCAGCACATGCTGGCAGTTATCGATCAGCTCAGAGTCTTGATCGCCTGCGATCACCGGAAATGAGGTTGCGCGCCCGCCCAGGAAACCGCGCGCTTCGAACAACTCGACGGTGAACCCCGCCGACCCGAGCGCAGCCGCCGCCGCGAGCCCGGCAAGTCCTCCGCCGATCACGATTACCTTGGGCATTTCCGCCAGAACATGACGCGTCTTCTATTCTTTCGGCAACAGCGCGCGGATGGTGTCGAGCGAATCCGCATCTTCGGGTTTCTTGTCCGTCCGCCAGCGGGCCATGCGCGGAAAACGCACGGCGATGCCTGACCTGTGACGCGATGAGCGCTGGATGGCCTCGAACGCCAGTTCAAAAACCAGTTCCGGCTTGACGTGCCTCACCGGACCGAATTTCTCGATGGTGTTGTTGCGGACGAAGGCATCCACCTGCCGGATCTCGTCGTCGGTGAGCCCCGAGTAGGCTTTGGCGAAAGGCACCAGCACGTCGCCATTCCAAACGCCGAAAGTGTAATCCGTAAACAAACTGGCGCGGCGGCCGCTGCCCGGTTGCGCATACATCAACACCGCGTCTACCGAGTACGGATTGATTTTCCATTTCCACCAATCACCGCGTTTGCGGCCCACGCGGTATGGCGACCCGCGCCGCTTCAACATGAACCCTTCGACGCCCCGGGCACGGGCTTGCTCGCGCGTACTCTTCAGCTCTTCCCACGAAGTTCCATCTAGAACAGGCGAGAGCACCAGGTGGCCGTCGGAGGCCGTGCCGGCCACAATCTCCTCCAGTTTTTGCCGCCGCCATTCGAGCGGCCGCTCTCGCACATCCTCGCCGTTCCATTCGAGCAGATCGAACGCCAGCAGCACTACAGGCACCTCGGCCAGGATCTTGCCCCCAAGCTCTTTTCTACCGATGCGGCGCTGCATCTGCGTGAAAGGCAGCGGTGCTCCGTCTTTCCACGGCAGCACTTCGCCATCCAGCAAGGTACCTTCGGGCAAAAGCCCTCCTACCGCTTCAAGCTCCGGGAAGCGCTCCGTGATCAACTCCTCACCGTGCGACCATAGAAACGTGCGCCACCCGCGGCGGATCAGCTGCGAGCGGATGCCATCCCACTTCCATTCGATCTGCCACTCGCCGACTGCGCCGAGTTCTTCGACGGAGCCGTCGAGCGGGTAGGCCAGGCAGAAAGGATAGGGCCGGCTGACATCGGCGTCCGCGGTTTCCTTCGCCAGAATCTGTGTGGCGAAATCAGCCGTCGGCTCCCAGTCTCCCATCAATCGGTGCGCCAGCACAGCCGTCGAGACTCCGCTCACTTCAGCCAGCGCTCTCACCACCAGATTTTGAGAAACGCCCACGCGAAACTCTCCGGTGATCAGTTTGTTCCAGGCGAAGCGCTGCCCCTCACTCATCTGGCGCCACGCATCGATCAAAGAATTCCGGCGGGCCGCATCATCCCAAGCGCGCAGAGGCAGCAACCGTTCCTCCACCCAGTAGTGCAGCGGCAAATCGCTCGAGGCTTGCGCGGACGGCAGCAGCAGCGCCATCGTCTCGGCCAGGTCGCCCACCGCCTGGTAGCTCTCGCCAAATAACCAATTCGGAATTCCCGCTTCTTCAATCGCCCATCCCACCAGCTTGCGTGTTTCGATCAACCGCTTGGGCCGGCGGCCGATCAGAAAATGCACTGCCCATGCGATGTCCTCAGGTGGGGCCGTCGAGAAATACTTCGACATGGCCGCAATCTTTTCGTTGGTTTTGGTGGTCTCATCGAGCGCGGCGTAGAGATCGGCGAAAGCTCTCATACTTCATCCGTGCCGTTTGGTTCCCCATCCGCCCCGGTTTCTGCCTCTCCACCCGCCCCCGTAGCGCCGCCGGCCTCATCCCGTTCACCTTCGTATTGCGTCTCGATGAGCTGTGCTTCGAGGCCCTTCTCCGCCAGCCACCGCACCATCGGCGCCCGATATCCGTGAGTCACCCATACTCGCTCGGCGGACGTGGCCTCGATGGCCGCCATCAGGCCGGGCCAATCCGCGTGGTCCGAGAGCACGAAACCACGATCGATGGAACGCCGCCGGCGCGTGCCCCGAATCCGCATCCAGCCTGAGGCAAAACCGGTGGACATGCGGCCGAAGCGTCGCAGCCATGCCGAATTCTTTGACATGAGTGGCGCAAGAATCAACGCTTGAGTCCAGTCGGTTCGTGCCGGAGCATCGCGCACGAATGCGGCTGCAGGAAGCGGAATGCCGCTCGCCCGGTAGATCCGGCTCATCTGCTCCACTGCTCCATGCGCGTAGATCGGGCCGATGGAAGAATCAACACCGGCCAGCAGCCGTTGCGCTTTACCCAACGGATACCCGAACAAGACGCTGGCCCGCCCGGCTTGCTGATTGGAACGCCACCACGCGTTGATCTCATCCATGACCGTGCCTGCGGGCAGCCAGCGATAAATCGGCAATCCGAATGTAGATTCGGTGATGAACGTGTGGCAGTTTACCGGCTCAAATGCCGCGCAAGTCGGATCCGGAACAAGCTTATAGTCACCCGAAACTACCCAAATTTCGCCTTGACGTTCGAGGCGTACTTGCGCCGACCCCAGTATGTGGCCGGCTGGATGGAATGAAATCCGAACGCCATTGATCTGGATCGAGGCTCCGTATTCGAGCGATTCGATTCTCGCATCCGAGCCAAGCCGTGCGCGAACCAACGGCTCTCCGGCGCGTGCCGTTAGATAACGCTTGGAACCGGCGTAAAGATGGTCCGAATGAGCATGCGTGATGATCGCGCGATCGACGCCACTCCACGGGTCGATATCGAAATCACCTTGCGCGCAGTACAAGCCGTTCGGATTACGTTCGAGAAGCGTGGCCACCGGGGAGTGTTTCCGAATTAGTATAGTGGCACAGGTATTGTGTCTGTATTGCCCTGTATTGTTCAGCTTGGAAACCTGGGCAGTTACAGATGCCCCAAACCGCTCCGAGCAGGCCAGAACAACTCGCCCGCCGTGCCCGTGCCGCCATGAGAAAAGCTGCCGATCCGCGTGTCGCCCGCAGCCAGCGGATGTTCTTCAAGCCCTGGGAAAAAATCCATCTGCTGGGCATCAAGACTCCCGACTTACGCAGCATCGAACGCGAGCTCTACCAGTCAGTGCGCAAATCCTGGAGCTATTCGGACGCCGCAGTGTTTTGTGATCTGTTGATGCGAGATCACTCCATGGAAAGCAAGGCGCTCGGCTTAATGCTGCTGGCCCGCTATCACCGCGAGTTTCCGGCGAACCTGCTGGACTATACCGAACGCTGGCTCGAAGCCGATTTGTGCGATAACTGGGCCGTAACGGATCATCTCTGCACACAGATCATTAGCAGGATTCTCGATCAGCATGAGCATCAGGCCGTGGTTGTGGCCAAGTGGCGCGGCTCGCCCAACCTGTGGCTCCGCAGGGCCAGCCTGGTGTCATTCGTCAAACCGGCGGGAAAGGGCCGCCACCTGGAAACGGTTTACGAAACCGTCAGCGCGCTGCTTCCCGACGGCCACGACTTGATTCACAAAGCCGCAGGCTGGCTGCTGCGCGAGGCCGGTAAAGCTGAAGCGCAACGGCTCGAGACTTATCTGCTGGCGCAGGGCCCACGAATCCCGCGAACCACCGTCCGCTATGCCATCGAGCGGTTCCCCGAAATCAAGCGGCGAAAGATTCTGGAAAAAACGCGCGTCCCGCGGGATGCGGCAGACATCAGTAACCGAAGGGGCAAATCTCAAAAATGACCAAATGGACTTTTGAACCGGGGCATACGGCCGCTGCATTTCGCGCGCGTCACATGATGGTCACCTGGGTGCGCGGGCATTTCAAGAACGTCAAAGGCTCGATGGAGTTCGACATCTCCGACCCGAGCCGCAGCTCGGTCAAAGTTCAGATCGACGGCAATCAGCTATGGACAGGCGAGCCCGACCGGGATGCGCACTTGAAGAGTTCGGACTTCCTGGACATAGCCAACCACCCCCAGATCCGTTTTCAAAGTTCTTCAGTGGAACAGGTTGGCGCCAGCTATTACAAGGTCACCGGCGAACTGACGATTCGGGGCATCACCCGGCCTGCAATTCTGGACGTTCATTACCTGGGTGAGTGGCAGACGCCTTACTGGGAAGACGGCGTGGATAAAGGTCCCATCACACGAGCCGGCTTTGTAGCCACCACCACAATCAACCGCCACGACTTCGGTGTGAATTGGAACTCCCCTCTGGAACGCGGCGGAATCGCGGTGGGCAAAGAGATTCACATCGAAATCGATGTCGAAGCGCTGAAAGACCCTACACCAGCACGGTAAACGTGGCTTCGCTTCTGGTCACTGGTCTGTAAAGCGTGTCGCGTTCAATAGGCTCACGGCCGGCCTTCCGGATGAGCCGCAACAGTTCGCTGCGCCTGAGCGATCGGCTGGTCGTCGCGCCCGCATCGTGGTAAATCTTCTCCTCAACCACGGTGCCGTCAATGTCATCCGCTCCGAAACGCAACGCAACCTGCGCTACCTTCGGCGTCATCATGATCCAGTACGCCTTGATGTGCGGAATGTTGTCCAGCATTAGACGCGCCACCGAGATGTTCTTGATGTCCAGGAAGCCGGTGGTCTTCGAAATATGCTGTAACGGCGTGTTATCGGGATGAAATGCCAGCGGAATGAAGGTCATGAAGCCGTGCGTCCTGTCCTGAAGCTCCCGTAGCTTTACCAGATGATCCACGCGATCTTCTTCATTCTCGATGTGACCGTAAAGCATGGTGCAGTTGGAATGCAGCCCCAGCTCATGCGCCGTTCGCGCGGTCTCGATCCACTCCTCGCCCGTAATCTTGTGATCGCAGATAATCCGGCGCACGCGATCGCAGAACACCTCAGCTCCGCCGCCTGGCAGCGAATCCATACCAGCATCGCGCAGCCGGATCAACACCTCTCGCGCGCTGAGCTTCGAACGCTGTGCCAGGTATCCGACCTCGACCATCGTAAATGCCTTCAGATGCACTTGCGGGAACCGCTCTTTGAGCCCGCGCAGCATGGTGCAGTACCAATCCAGCGTAAGCTCCGGATGCAATCCACCCACAATGTGAAATTCGGTTACCGCCTCGGTCCAGCCCACGCCCGCGGTGTGCCACACCTGCTCGAGCGACATGGTGTAGGCTTTGGGATCTTTCGCTCTCTTGCCAAATGCGCAAAGCCGGCAACTCGCCACGCAGACATCCGTTGGATTGATGTGACGATTGACGTTGAACCAGGTGGTGTTGCCATGCATCCGCTCTCGCACCAGGTTGGCCATATAGCCCAAAGCCAGCAGATCAGAGGTGCGATAGAGCGCCAGCCCGTCATCGGGCGATAGGCGCACGCCCGCCTCGACCCTCTCCAGGATGAGTTTCAATCGCTCGTCTTCGATGAAAATCTGCATGTCAGGCGCGCCTCACCAGGAACACGTCCGCGGCCCAAAACACAAAGAATAACACGCTCACCCAGCCGTTCATGGTGAAGAAGGCCGCATTCACGCGCGACAGGTCGTCGGGCTTCACCAGGCTATGCTCGTACGCCAGAAGCAGCCCCACAGCCACGATTCCCGCCAATGCAAACAGCCCCAGATGCAGATTGTTCACCAGCATCAGCAGACAGAACACCATCAACAAGTGCAGACCCTGTGCCACGCGTAGCGCTGCGGCTATGCCCGTCCGCCGCGGCAGGCTGAACAGTCCCGTATCCACGTCGAACTGATGATCCTGACAGGAATAGATGATGTCGAAGCCCGCCGTCCAAAATGTCACGGCGGCGGTCAGCCACAGGATGCGAACGTCAAGTGAGCCGCGGATGGCAATCCATGCCGCGGCGGGCGCGATTCCCAAGGCGAAGCCGAGCACCAGATGCGAGAACGTCGTAAAGCGTTTTGTATATGAATAGAAAAATACGATACCGAGCGCCACCGGCGCCAGCTTGAAGCACAGGGGGTTCAGCTCTCGGGCGGCATAAAGGAAAACCAGGCTCGAGACGGCCACGAAGCCCCAGCCGAAAGCGACTGAAAGCAGACCCGCGGGAATGTG
>QHXW01000340.1 GCA_003223115.1 Acidobacteriota bacterium | reverse complement strand
TGTCCGCGATATCAGCAGCGGAAAGCTTGACTCGCGATCGAGGGGTATCCTGCGCCACGGCGAGCAAATTGGCGCACGCCAGGGAAATGCAAATTGCCAGTGACTCTCGGAACATTCATGCGTCCTTATTGCAAAATTTGAAAGCTAAAACCATAAAAAGTAAAAACCGGACCGCGAAGGCAAACGCTAGTCCACCACCAGTCCGTCAGCTCGAAATTGCCCGATCACCACGTTCACGCGGTGTCCGCGTTTTACCAACCTGCCTTTGTTCGAGAAAGCCATCCAGTAGGACTTGCCCGCCACCGGTGTCCCGCTCTGGCGCAATTGCCCGACCTTTTCCAGAGACGGGATCACCAGCTTGACGCCGGCTTGCGGGTCGATCAGAAAAGGCTCGGACTTCTTAGAGTTGAGCGCTTTGGCTTTCTCCGCGTCTAACACGCGGTAGGTAAATCGGATGATCTCACCCGACTCCACCGCCTTTAGACCGAGCGAGTCAACTCCCCAAACCAGTCCGTAATACATACCAGCACGTCGCGAGAACCGATTGGGCTGATAGTGCGTTGAGGCCGCCGCCACTGAAGGCTTCTCTGCACGGGCAGCAGATTGGACCCCCGGCGGGGTGACCAGAATGCCGCTGGCCAGTACTCCTGCGAGCAGCATCACCTTTGCGTCTGGTATTACCTTATGCTCAAACATTGTTGATATTTCCTTCGTCTCGGTAGTTGCCAGGTTGCGGGGGCTGGCTTGCGCCAACCCCCGTGCCTCGCATCATGCTACCGTCCTACCGCGCGATCAGGGCAAGTACACCATTGGGTGTCGTGCCGAGGTTGATAACACCGAGCGCACCGACATCAGGTAACGGTGGCTGAGCGGCCGGCGTCGCATACCTCACACTGACGGTACATGTGGCCAGGGGCGCCAGTGGCGTCGCGAACGAACAAGTGGTTGCAGGCGCTAGAGAGTACAAGCCTCCTATGTTGAGTGCCAGGACTTCTTCCGTGATCTGCAGCGGCGCGGCACCGGTGTTAGTCACCGTGATGACGCTAGTGACCGCCGCACGCGGCGCTGGAATCGTGAATGTGAGGGTCCGTATGCCTAGAACCGTCCCCAGCGTCCCATTAGTCGCAGAGGTAAAGCTGAGCGTCCCCGATCCCGCAACCACCGCGAACGTTACAGTGTTGCTGGTTCCGCCCGGCGTGGTGACGCTGACGGCCCTGTTCCCCAGCAAAGCGGTAGCCGCGATTGAGAAGTTCGCCCTGATCGTAGTGGCGTTCACCAGGGTCAGGCCGCTGACGGTGATGCCGCCACCGGGAACGGTCACCGCCGTGGCTCCTGTCAGGTTAGTGCCTGTAAGAGTCACTGGAAGCAATAAGGTGCCTCGCGCCCCCGATGCCGGAGAGATCGAGGTCAGCGCCGGCGCCGGCGCCGGCGCTGGCGCAGCACCCTGGAACTCGACCGCGCCGATGTCAAAACCACCCCCCTGGGGCCGCGTATTGCCGAAGAAGTCAGCACTCGGCGCCCCCGTGGCGGTCGCATGGTCAATGGCCGGCGAACCCGCCGCCAAGGCGTAGTTGCCGAGCGTGGCGCCGGTGACAGGATTCGTCAGCGCCAGCGGGCCCCAAGCGATGTTGACCCAGTTGTTGCCCTCGTCCACCGTCGCGGCCGGCGTCAGGTTGAAGAGTGGGTTGGGTACGGTCGCGTCCGCGATGCCCGGAGGCACCTGGTAGCCCATCCCCCCATTTTCCGGCGGGATTCGCGAACCGTTGCAGTACTGGCTGACAACGGTCGGGTTGGATGCCGTGTTATTTGCGCCGCCGTAACCCGCGATGCTCGTCAGCACGGAGTAGCTCGGGGCGAGCGTCAGGCCCGAGCTATGGTTGCCGGGTCCGGTGTCGCCGCGCACGCCGATGTCCCAATAGCTCGCACCGGAGGACACGCATTGGCCGGTGGCCGTCTGGTTCAACGTGGGAACCAGCGTGACTACGTGCTGCTGGTTCAGTGTTCCCGGCCCGAGCGGGCCTACGGTGATGTTGAACGAACGGTTCTGCCAGAACACATCGTTCGCCAGAAGCGGGTACGAGAAACGCCTGCAAGAACCATTGCTGGCGGTGGTGCCGGAATAATGGCCTGCGGGGCAGGTAATCGTCGCCGGCAAATTTGCGGTGAAGACCGCACTGTTCTGGATGCTCACTAAGCCGGCGGGTTGATGCGTCGAAGTCGTTACGCAGGGGCTCGGGGGCAGGCCAGTGTTAGGGTTGGTGACGCAAGGCCCCTGGCTGCTGGCTAACGGAGCCCCCAGAGTGTTGAAGAGCACCCCCGACGACGCGGTGGTATCGTTTGAAACAATCGTGTTGTTGATGATGTTCACCGCTAACGCGTCCTGAAGCGAAACTCCAGCGCCATCCCAGCCGGCAACGTTGTTGGCAATGATATTGTTGGTAACCTGGACAGAGTACCAGCGACTCGGATCCGTGGGGAAGGTGACCACCTCCGCGCCGTTGATGTTCTGTAGGCGTAGACCGCCGCCGCTGCCACTCTCCGCAGCGTTGCCCATCATCAGGTTGGCATTGATCCTCAGGCCGGGACCGGTTCCGTCGCTCGGCCCAATAAGGTTAGTGGCCCCCACGCAATCCTGGTCGTTTGTGCTGCATGGAGGATCGACATCGGGGGCGCCCATGACGAGGAGACCGCCGCCGTTGGTTGCGATAGTCGGGTTGGTACTCTGATTGAACAGGATCACGTTGTTCTCGATGTCACCGTTATAGATGAACCCCAAGTGAACGACGCCGCCGCCGTCACCGGTGCTCAGATTCCCGCATACCCAGTTGTTGTTGAACTTGTAGTAGTCGGAACCGGTGCAGAAGCTGACACCGCCTGCCCCCGCCGGCGTAGCCGAGAACAATTCGTCGCCGGTGGAAGAGTTCAACTTGACCGCGTTGTGGTGCACGTTCACGTTTAAGTCAAAGCAGTATGGTAGCTGAGCATTCGCGGGAAGACCGGTTTCTGACTGGCAGGAGCCTGGAGCCGGATTTAGGGCCCCCGCGCCGACGAGATACGCGGGAGGAAATTCACCCTGACCAACGTTGATGCCGCCTGAAAGCGTTCCGGTATTGCTGTAGATCCCGTTGTTGGCGATTTCCAGGTTATGCCCCCAGCCGTGCACGAAGATGGCGCCGCCTCCCTGCGAACTGTCGGTGATGGCCAAGCCGTCGATGCGCGACGGGTTGCACCAGAAGCTACTCGGGAACGGATTGGCCGGATTCGTGCTACTTGTGGTGCAGTTGCTGGCCGTCAGAAGCGTGGTGCCGGTCGGAAAACCGCCGCCTTCACCCCCGACGAGTGCGAACGGATTCTGTCCGTGGAAGTCCACTCCTTTCGACAGTACCGTAATGCCTGCTCCTTCAAGCGCTCCCATCAGGCTTGGCTCCTGCAACATTTCGGCCAGATTGCCGTTGAGCGTGGCGTCCCAGCCGACAGTGGCCTCCAGCGGTAACCGATCAATCTGCGGTTTGTTGGTGCTGCCGGTGAAGTATTTCCAGCCCGACCCAGGGCAACTGGATGCACCGGTCGGATCAAAAGGATTGGTGGCGGAGGTAGGCGTCCCATTGAGCGCTAATCCAAACAGACAAACGACCCGCTGGCGCCAGGCATCCAGCTTGCCCGCGGGATGGGTATTCGCGTTGATAATGCTGGAGGCAGCTCCGACACCTTGCAGCCGGACCGGCTTCCACATCAGCAACAGTTCATTGTGCGTAGCGGCGGTCTTGGTAGCACTGGTGGCAGTACACGCAGTTGGCCCAGTAGGCGAGACGCAAGTAGGGTCAACGATGATCAGGTCGCCCGGAGCGGCCGCGTCAATCGCGCTCTGGATGGTGCCCGACGCGGGGACATGGGTCGGCGCTTTGCCGCCGATCGTGACGGTCACTGCGTCGATCGAATGTTTGCCGTTGGCTGCTATGATGACCAATTCACCGCACCGCGCGGCTGTGCCTCCATACTGCGCTTGTTGCTGTATACCGCAAGCCGGCACGTCGCTAGGCACGTTGCCCGTGATTTGTAAGTCACTCCAGCTCACACTAGTGAGGGGATGGCTAACGCCATCGCTGCCAACAAGGGCTACTGTTCCCCCAGAGCCAAAGCCATAGTGCCGGGTGACGGTCTTCTGATTGAAAGGCGTCGTTGTGGCCGAAGGTCCGGAGTACCCATAGTTATTCACTACCTGGTCGCCCAACGCTGTGATCGTGATTCTGTGCCCGCCAGCGCTCACCCAAGGTCCGATTCCATCGCCATCCACTTCTTTGATCGCCGGCGTCAAGTCCGGGTAGGCGCAGTCAGGATTGTTGTACCCCGCGCCCGCGAAAGCGGACGTGGGAGTAACTGGCGTATCCATATACTGGGTCTGTCCCGGCATGAACGGGATCTCGTAGCAGAACTGGCTGTAGCTCGGGTTGAACAGGGGATCCGTGATCATCGTTCCAGTGGGGCCGGGAATCGGTCCCGGATCGTTCATGCACGTCACCATCATCGTGGGCGCATACCCGGTCGGGTTGGGCGGGTTGACTTC
>QHXW01000338.1 GCA_003223115.1 Acidobacteriota bacterium | reverse complement strand
ACAGCCGAAGCGGAGGCAGAGATGGCGCTGGCCAGGAAGATCGATCCAAACGTGGGCACGCGGTAAATTACGGCGGCAACCCGAACATCAGCCGCCATCCCCTTGCCTTCGGTGATCTTGACCACCTGGTTCGCGGCCACGCCTGGCACCGTGTCCACAACTCCACTCGGCCAGCGAACTTCCAGGTCCGCCTTCTCGGCGCTGCCCAGTCCGAATTGCACGCGCAAGGGTTCCGATAGACGCAACCGTAGCCCGACAGCGGAAGGTGTGCGGCGGTCTTGAACGTGCGCCAAGTGGCCGAGTCAACGGAAGCGAGATAAAGGCCGACATGCGGTGTTCTCCCCAAGCAAATCCTGGAAATCCTCTGACCAGAAGCCTAGGCGTTTAACGCGTAACATCGGACGCTATTTTCCTACCGCATCCCGAGGAGTTCTGGGGGGGCCCATGTCCCAGAACGAGACATATGGGGCGCGACAAAAGCGGCGTGGGCCAACTTCGTCTGAGTTCTCCCGCGCTCGAACCGAAGCAACACTACACTAACTAAACTAATGGCTTGAGTGGAGCAGGCAGGTACCGCACGGACCTCGCGCTTCAACCCGGATCAAATGCTCTCCGGCGTAATTGAGATTGGGTATTGACTCTTAGCTCGCAACATCGTTCTCCCTTTCCTCGATGATTCCTCGGCCTGTGCGAGTTGGCGGGGTTGCCGCGCTATGGTGTCTATGACTTTTACGTGGGCAAGCGATGCGGGCAGCCGGGCGATGCTGGACCGCGATTTCGGAGCTTGGGACGAGGAGATTTTGAAGCGCGACTCGCCAATGTATCGCGTGCGCAGCGATCTGCCTCCGTTGTTGCTCATTCAGGGAACGAAAGATGAGTTATACGGGGGGACGCAGGCCTATGCGAACCAGCTTAAGAAAGCTGGGGCGCGGTACCAATTGATCCTGCTGGAAGGGGCGCCGCATGGAATGGAGAATTGGGCCGGCATGCGGAATGGGAGTTCTATAAGCAACGCCTGGTGGACTGGTTGAAGGCAACGCTGCGTGCGGGCTATTGATGCTATAGCCAAGTGGCTCTATAGTAGGGAAATCGCTTTCTTCAGGCAAGGGTGACCCAGGCTATGAATTCCCGCGCGGTGATTCGATCTCTGGTTTTTCTCCTGTTGTGTGTTCCAAGCGGAACCGCCCAACAGCGCGACGCCGACCTGGAGCGCTACTCCGACCAGGCTCGTGAGGCGCTCGCGTCAAAGAAATGGGACGAGGCCGTGAAGGCGCTGCAGCGCCTGGCTCAGCTCGCTCCTTCGGTTCCGGAAGTTCAGGCCAGCCTGGGTATGGCTTTGTTTTTTGAGGGGCGTGCCTCAGAAGCGCTTCCCGCGTTTGATCGCGCCCGAAAGCTCAATCCCACCATGCCACAGGTCGAATTGATGGTCGGGCTTTGCCAGGCGGAGTTGGGACGGCACCAGGAGGCGGTCACGGTTCTCGCGCCCGCTTTCGATCATCCACCGGACGCAGACACGGGCCGGCTCATTGGCCTGCACCTCGCGCGGTCCTACAGCGAATTGAGACAGTTTGACAAAGCGCTGGCGGCTGGCGAAGAGCTTCTGAAGCGCTATCCGAATGATGCCGAAGTTCTGTTTCAGGTTTCGCGCCTGCATGCCGACCGGTCCTACCGTCTCATGAAGCAGTTGCTGCAGGTGGCGCCGGATTCGTACTGGGTACACCTGGCCAACGCGCAGGTCCAGGAGAGCCTTCAGCGCTACGATCTGGCGCAACAGGAGTACCGCAAGGCCATCGAGTTGAACTTCAACTCGCCGGGAGCGCACGTCGGACTGGGCCGCGCGATCCTAAGCGCCTCGAGGGATCCGCAAGCCATGGATGAGGCTTCCCGCGAATTCGAACGCGAACTGGCGATCTCTCCGGAAAATGCCATCGCCGAATTCGAACTAGGCGAGATCGCGAGGGAGCACGGCCAACTGGATAGGGCACGCGAGCATTTGTTGCGGGCCGTCCATTACAATCAGGATTTCTTCGAAGCGCAGGTCGCCATCGGGCGGTTGTTCCTGAAGGAGGGTAAAGCTCGCGAAGCCATCGCGCATCTGGAACTTGCCGCGCACCTGGAACCTCGTGATAAGCTATCGCATTACTTGCTTGCGTCCGCGCACAAGTCGCTGGGCGACCAGGATGCCGCCCGCCGCGAACTGGATTTGTATCGAAAATTGGGCGCATCGGGAAAACCCGATGGCGCATCAGACGATGAACACCTGGAGCCGTGAACTTATTTCCCGTTGGAGGATCGAATGAGACGGGTGTATGTGTCGTTGATTACAGTGGTCGCTATATATAGCCTGGCAATCGTCGTGTTTTCCACCTCAAACATATTCGGGCAGGCTACGTTCGGCAATGTCAGTGGTACCGTCACCGATCCCGCTGGCGCTGCGATTCCCAACGCTCAGGTAACCATTACTGACACCGAGCGCGGCGAGACTGTTCAGACAAAGACGAACAGCAGTGGCAACTATACTCAGACGCATCTGCTGTCCGGGCAATACAGGATCGTGATCGCAGCACCAGGCTTTGCCGATCTCAACGCTACCGCGGTTGTTCAGGTAGATGCTACGACACGAGTCGACGCGCAATTGCAGATCGGCAAAGCAGCCACCGAGGTGACTGTGACCGGCGAGACGCCCTTGCTCATCAAGGACCGTGCCGAGGTCAGCACCACTCTCGCAGCGGCTGAGCTCGAGAAATTGCCGATTCTTGACCGCAACATCACCTCGCTTCTGGTTTCGCTGCCCGGAGCGGGGAGGTACCCAGTGAACTCCGGCATGTCGTCTGCCGAGAATCAGCAGGGCGATATTCAGACGCCCGTGAACGGGCAGCTCCCGTATTCCAACGGTTTCCTCCTCGACGGTACTGAAAACCACAGCAACATTCTGGGCTTGGCCGTAGTGAACCCGAATCCCGATGCACTGGAAGAATTCAAAGTGACATCGAGCAATTACGATGCAGAGTTTGGCAACGTGTCCGGCGCGATGCTGCAGGGCACCACAAAATCGGGCACGAACCAATATCACGGGTCGGCATTCGAATATCTGCGCAACAACGTGTTCAACGCCGCCGATCCCTTCAGCCATGTGAATCCACCCATTCGCTGGAATCAGTTTGGTGGATCAGTCGGAGGGCCTATCAAGAAGGACAAGCTGTTCGTATTCTTTGCGTACGAGGGTACCCGCCGCCGTGACAGTGGCTCGGAGATCACCACAGTCCCCACAGCGGCCGAGCGCAGCGGTGATCTCAGCGCGCTCCTCGGCAGCTACATTTGCGCCGACGGTACCACGTCGCCGACCGGCTGTGCCAATCCGTTGAAAGTAACAACTACGGAGGGCCAAACGGTGGCTGCTCAAGCCGGGATGGTCTTCGATCCCAGAACCGGGAGCCCGGATGGCAGCGGACGCCAGGTGGTCGCGACGAATGGTCAAGTGAATGTTCTGACTCCCGCGGCGCCCATGGCGAAGCTACTCACCTACCTTCCTATGCCCAACTTCGGCCCGGCCGGCCAAACGTTCAATAACTATGCAACCGCGGTCGGACGCCTCAACGACGGCGGCCAGTACGATGGCCGCATCGACTATACCATCTCCGCCAACCACCACTTGTTCGGCCGCTACAGCCTGGCCGACTTCATCCTGGAGGGCCCGGGAGCTTTTGGCGACGTCGCTGGCGGCCCCTCGCCGCTGGGCTTCGCGGGCAACAGCCATGCTCGGAACCAAAGCTTGGCCCTAGGCTACACCTACAGCATCACCTCAACTCTCTTCGCCGACTTCCGTTTTGGTTACTATCGCTACCGGCCGCACAACTTGCCGAACGGCTTCGGAAAGACGCCTGCGCTGGACGCCGGCCTCCTCGGATTGAACACCGGTGCTGCCGACACCAGCGGTATGCCTGCGTCCTATGTGCAGGGCGATGGCGGGTTCAACTTCGGCTACGCGCTAGGCGTCAATGCTTGCAACTGCCCTCTGAGCGAAACGGAGAACCATTTCCAGTGGGTCAACAACTGGACCAAACAGACCGGGAACCATACCATCAAGTGGGGTGTGGACGTGCGGCGCGCCCAGCAGAAGCGCATTGATTCGGGCGCACACCGTGCGGGTGAGGTGACGTTCGGCAGTTCGGTCACCGGCGATTCCACCGTCGATACCATCGCCAATGGCTCCGCCACGACGGGCGAAGGCCTAGGTTCATTCCTGATGGGATTTCCGACTTATTTCCAGCAGAACAATACCGGCCCGGGCTTCTATCCGGCCCTCCGTCAGACACGCCTCTACTTCTTCGGACAGGACGAGTGGCGCATCACTCCTAAGCTCACGCTCACCTACGGGTTGCGGTATGAGAACTATCTGCCTCAAGTCGCAGCCCAGCCGGGCGGCGGCGCCACGTTTGACCCCACCACCGGCGAAGCGGTTGTGGCGGGCATCGGCAGCGTGCCGCGAAATATGGGCATCAAGCCATACAATTTGGGATTTGCTCCGCGTCTGGGCATCGCCTACCAGCTCACCAGCAAGACCGTCATCCGCACGGGTTACGGGCGCAGCTACAACGCGGCGGGCGTCGGCGCGGTATTCGCGCAAAATCCCGAGCTCGATCCTCCGGTTCAGTTTGTGCAGGTTCTCAACCAGCCCAACCCGTACACGACGGCAATCCGGACCTTCTTGACCACGGGCCGGCCGGCCGCGCCCAGCCCGCCGATTGGAACAATGGGCCGCTATCCCCTGCCCAATGGCATACAGGTTTACTTCTTCTTCGATACGCCGGACGCTTACCGCATCCCGCTAGCAGACTTCTGGAATTTCTCGGTCCAACACGAGATTGCTCCCACCCTCACCGTAGAGGCGGCGTACGTAGGCAATGTCGGCCGTCACGGGTTTCTCAACGAGAACCGCAACCAGGCAGTTCCCGGCCCCGGCGATTATGATCCTCGCCGGCCATTCTTCAAGTTCGGCGACGAACAACCCATCTATGACGTCTGCAACTGCGACAACTCGAGCTACAACAGCTTGCAAATGAAGCTGCAGAAGCGGGTCTCGCACGGCCTCGATTTCCTGCTGACCTACACTTGGTCGAAAACTTTCACGAACGGTGAAGGCGGATATGGTTTCGCCGACAATTACAATGTCCGCGGCGACCATGGCCCCGCAACCTTCGACCGCACCCACGCTGTCACACTACTGAATAACTGGGAACTGCCATTCGGTAAGGGCCGGCGTTATCTGTCGAACTCAAGCAAGGCGGCAGATGCCGTGGCAGGCGGTTGGCGCTTGAGCGGCGTTACCACGATTTATTCGGGCGTGGCTTTCACACCGACGATCTCAAGTGCCCCTCTGCTCAACGCCGACTTCAATTACGTCCGGCCCGATGTCATTGGTGATCCCCACGTGTCAAATCCCAGCGCGGATCTATGGTTCAACCCCGCCGCATATACCGCGCCGCAGGCTCCCTATCGCAATGGCGATGTTTCCAAGGGTTCCTTGCGCGGCCCCGCTCTGTTCGTCTTCAATCTGTCGCTCTCGAAAGAATTCATGATTGTCGAGAACAAGACGATTGAATTTCGATGGGAGAATTTCAACGCGTTCAACCACGTGAATCTGGGTCTTCCCGGCAACACCGTCGATGTGGGCGGCGCGGGACAGATCACCTCAACGGCGAATCCCATGCGCCTGATGCAACTCGCATTGCACTTCCGCTTCTGAGAGGCGGTATTTATTTACCATCCTGAAACGTCCGTGAACTCAGTGTAGGAAAAGATTTCGCTGGACAAAGTTCTCCGTTTCGGCTACAGTATGGTGGATGAAAGCATCCGGAGGCCAGCAGCAGCGTAGAGGGCAGCCGGAT
>QHXW01000337.1 GCA_003223115.1 Acidobacteriota bacterium | reverse complement strand
GGCGCTCCAGCATGACTTTCTCCACGCCTGCAAGCACCGTCCCAAAATCGTGTGGCCTTCCGGGGAGCGGCAGTTGGCGCCCCACCGGGGCCTGGCCGCGGTCACGCTCATTCTCTGCCTGGCTTTCGCGCTGAGTTCCGCTTTCATCCTTCTGCATTCCAAGATTTTTCGACGCTACGGCCTGAGCTATCTGGAAGTCGGCGCCAACTTTACCGCTCGTTGTGGAAAGACCCACCCCGCATCCGCGCTCCTGCCTGACCACCCTCACTGCTTTCTGGCCACCTCCGAGTTCCCTTTTGCGCTGCCGTCCCGGCGGACTCGTCAGCGTGCCTCTGCCGCGTCCTGCCCGGCTTCTTCGCCCGCCTCCGCCTCCCGAAAACCGCCTTGCGAATCTGCTCCTCGCGGACCGATCCCACCCAACGCACCGTTTTCAGCGACTTGGCCGGGGCTATGCGAAGTTCTTGGGCTCGCATCCCGGTGCCTTGACAACGACCGAGAACTTTCGATGTAATAACCCATTTTGCTATCAGCATCCGCCCTCACTGGTCCGCGACGGGTGGATCGCTGATCAGCGTGTGGCGGTCAACACTCCGTTCAAAGTTTGCCCGCTGCGCTTTGACCGGCAGTGGAGTTAATCAAATGCTACGGTCTTTTCAGCAAACTATTTCTCCTAAATTCTGGCGCTGCTTTTTTGATGACAATCTTATCCGCAACTGTTGCACTTGCCCAAGGAACGGATACCGCTTTGCCACGCTTGCATATATGCAAGCTTCTGAAAAAAGTATCTGTAATCAGACATGGAGGTATGTTTCAACAATGACTAATTCGCGTGCTTTTGTTGTGCTTCTAATGCTTCTGCTTGTCTTTGGCAATCTGGCGCTGGCTCAGGATCCTCGGGGCGCGATCATCGGTCGCGTGACGGATTCGAGCGAAGCTGTCATTCCCGGCGTGGACGTCGTAGCCGAAAATCCGGCGACCGGCGTGAGAACGTCGACCGCCACCAATGCCTCCGGCAACTACCGGCTTCCGTTCCTGCTTCCCGGGATGTATACGGTCTCGACCGAAGCACCTGGCTTCAAGCGGTTCGTTCGCTCCGGCGTCGAGGTGCGTGTCAGCGAGACAAGCACCGTCAACATCATGATGGAGGTTGGTCCGGTGACCGAAAGCATGCAGGTCACGGCGGACACACCATTGCTGGATACGGCGGGATCCTCTCTGGGACAAGTGGTCAACTCGCGCGGCATCCTTGAGCTTCCGACGGCGGCCGGCAATGCTCTGGAACTGACGCTGCTGGCGCCCGGAATGGTGGAACCGAGCAAGTTCTTGTGGAAGCCGGCATGGAACTTCCGTAACGTCACGAGCAATGGCAACCCCGCGCACAGCGAGGATTACCAGATCGATGGCGTTTCGAACACCTTCGCCGAAGGCAACGCCGGCCGCAGCCGGTACGCGTATGCTCCTCCATCGGCGGCCATCGGCGAATTCAAAATGCAGACATCGCCATATGACGCCAGCGTCGGCCACACAATGAGTTCCGTCACCAATGTTGTGACAGCCGGCGGAACGAACACGCTGCACGGAGAGGCTCACCTGAAGGAAGCGAACAGCGCCGTCAATGCGCCAAACTTTTTCGATAACAAATATGGATCCACAGCGCCCGTCACGCAGGATCACCGTTACGGAGCGTCCGCCGGGGGGCCGGTCTACCTGCCCAAGATCTACAACGGCAAAAACCGCACGTTCTGGCACTACACCTGGGAAGCCAACAAGTGGGGCGTTCCGCAGAACTATGTCGGCACCGTGCCGAGTGAGGCGGAGCGCGGCGGCGATTTTTCGCAACTGTTGGCGCTTGGCCCCGATTATAAGATTTACGATCCGGCCACTACGCGCCGCGCCGAAGGCGGCCGTTTCGTGCGCCAACCGTTTGCCAACAACATCATTTCCCAAAATCGTCTAGACCAGGTCGGAGTGAACCTCGCCAAGCTGTTTCCTGCTCCCAACCAGGCCGGCGAAGCGGATGGAAGGTCCAACTACTACAATTCATTAGGTGCGAAAGAAGACTATTACACGCACTTGGCGCGCGTGGACCACGCGTTCAGTGATTCGCACCGCGCCTTTGTGAGGGTCAACTACGACAAGTGGACCGAGGATAAGAACCACTGGTATGGCTGGGATAATCCTGCTCAAGGCATCATGCTGAACCGGATCAACCGCGGCGTGGCACTGGACGATGTGGTGATGCTTAGTCCCTCCCTGGTGCTGAATCTGCGTTACGGGCTCACGCAGCAGGAATTCTCCGAGCGTCGCGCCAGCCAGGGATTCAATCTGAGCAGCCTCGGCTTCTCGCCGAATCTGGTCGACTTGATCTCGAAAAGTGCAGCGACGATTCCAAACGTCTACATTGGCGCTTACAGCTCTCTATCGGATTGGGAGAGTGGAGACGGCGCGACCACTAGCCTCACCCACAATGCCAGCGGCCAGCTCAACAAGCTCAAGGGGAACCATGAGATTAAATTCGGCGCTGATTTCCGCGTCTATCGGGCCTTCAACGACCGGCATCCGCTCGCGGCGTCTCCGCAGCTCAACTTTTCGACTGCTTACACCGCCGGCCCGTTGGACAACTCACCCTCGGCGCCCATAGGCCAGGAACTGGCATCGATGCTGCTCGGCGTGCCCGGCGGATTGATGCAGCAAACGGCAAGCTTCGCAACACAGGACAAGTATTTGGGACTCTTCATCCACGATGACTACAAAATCACCAAGAAGTTGACGTTGAATCTGGGTCTCCGGCTCGAATACGAGTCGCCGATGACCGAGCGATTCAACCGGTTGGTGAGCGGCTTCGCAACCCAGACCGCCAATCCCATCGCGGACGCCGCCAAGGCGAATTACGCGCTGGCGCCGATCCCCGAATTGCCGGTGGACCGCTTCAACGTGCTCGGCGGGCTGACTTGGGTGAACCAGGGCGGAACCGGGCGGAGCCCGTTTGGGGGCGACACGTCCCACTTCATGCCCCGAATCGGCCTGGCTTATCAGTTGGCGCCGAAAACCGTTGTCCGCGCCGGGTTCGGAATTTTCTACGGGTCGATCGGCGTGAACGCCACCCAGCCGATTCAGTCCGGCTTCACGCAGTCGACCCCGATCCAGGCGTCACTCGACGGCGGTCTCACATATGTCGCCAACAATGAGAATCCTTTTCCAAACGGTCTGATCCCGCCTCTGGGACCGGCGGGGGGATTGATCACGAATCTCGGACAAGGCATTGATTACTATTCGCACGATCGCAAGCACCCCTACGCAGATCGCTGGTCGTTCGGCGTGCAGCACGAGCTGCCCGGGCGCTTCCTGGCCGAGGCTTCCTATGTCGCCAATCGGGGTACTCACCTTCCTGTGACTCGCCAGCTGAACGCGACTCCGGGGCAGTACCTCAGCGCCAAACCTTATCGCGACCAGCAGACGATCGTTCAACTGTCGCGGAACGTGGCGAATCCTTTCTTCGGCACGGATCCCATTTACGGGGACACAATCTCCGTGGGTGAGCTGCTACGGCCATACCCGGAGTTCAGCGGGATCAATCTACTCGGTGATCCCGCGGGATATTCCTGGTACCACTCGCTGCAGGTTCGCGGGGAAAAGCGCTTCTCCCAGGGGTATACGTTCCAGTTGTCGTACACCTGGTCCAAGCTGATGGACGCCACTCAGTTTCTAAACGACAGTGACCCCATGCCCTATGAAATGATCAGTAGCGACGATCGGACCCATCGCCTGGCGATGAGCGGCATCTGGGAACTTCCCTTCGGGCGCCACCGTCATTTCGCTTCTCAGTTGCCGGCGGCACTGGACGTGTTCGCGGGAGGTTGGCAGATCAGCGGCATCGTAGTGCGCCAATCCGGCCCACCCATGACCTTCTGGGACAATCTGTTCTTCAGCGGTAACGTGCACGACATCCCCCTGCCGAAGGACCAGCGCAGTGTAGACCACTGGTTCAATACGAATGCGGGTTTCAACCTGGATCCGCAACAGCAGCCTTACCTGAATCTGCGAACGTTTCCTTGGCAGCTGAGCGGTGTTCGCGGAGACGGCAGGGCTACATGGGACTTCTCAGCATTGAAAAAGTTCCGCATTCGCGAGCCGCTCACGCTCGAGTTCCGGGCTGATGTTTACAACGCCTGGAATCATCCGAACTTCCGTCAGCCGGACACAAGTCCGACGAGCAGCACGTTCGGCCAGATCTTCGGGGCTGAACCCGCCAGGAACTGGCAATTCGGTTTAAACGTTCAGTTCTGACCGGCTTCTGTTCCTGTTCCTAAGGGGCCGCCGCCACGGTGCGGCGGCCTACCGATTACACAGAGTTAGCCCGACCTTCGCAACTCGGTTGAAAATCCGACCAAAATCCCGCTGGCCTGAGCGATAACCGCTGCGGCGTGAACAAAACATTTTCGGTATCGCTTGTAGTGCAGACCAACCCTCTATGCAAACGCGAGGAGCTCTGGCATTCTGCACTGGAGCATGTTTCTGCGCTGCCACAGACGCAACAAAGACGGCAAAGAGTACCGCTACTATAGCGTCGAAGAATGCCGGCGTTTATCATCAGGCAGAGTGGTGCAACGGCGCGTGCAGTACTTGGGGGAGATCAACGACAGTCAGCAAGCAGCATGGCGCAAGACCCTGGAGGTGTTCGATGAACAGCAGCAGCGTTCGACGACGCTGAGTCTGTTCGCCGAGGATCGACCGGCTCCGGCGGATGTCATCGACAGCATCCAGGTGAAGCTGAGCGAAATGCAAATGCGGGTGCACGGCCGTACGGCAACTGCTGGTGGGGAACCGATTGATTGATCCTCGAAGTGAGTTTCGTTTACATCGGCAGATCCGGCGGTGCTGTGGGACCGCTACATGCAGTTGGTGCAGAAATACCAGCTCCGCAAGAAGTCGTTTCAAGCGGATCATTAGCGGGAAGCCGACCCATGGCGGCGGAGGTTGACGCGGTATGTGGTGCTGTTTCTGATCGACCTAACCACGCGGCTTCCGTCGTCTTGTAGAAGTCTGTCAGATCGCTCGCGAGGTTCTTTTCGTTTTTGATCTGACTCTGTATCTCCGGGCAAGGGTGGCGGCAGCTTTGGTCCAGTCGGTCTTCGGAAGGTTTCCATATGGTCCTATGTCGCTCATTTTCGGCCTCTTGCCGATGACGCGGACCGGGCTTCGAATGATGTCGACGGTCGGGATAGAGCACAGGTGCGCCCGGCTTTTGATGGGCGCAAACGGAGCGCGAACCGCGGGCGAGGCGACCTGGCCGATCTTGAAGCTCATGAGGCTACCCACAACTGCGATGGCGGTTTGGAAGCAGTCGAAGAGCCATTCCCTGACTGTCGAATAAAAGGACGAGAAGGGCGAAGCCAGTAGTTGAAGTCCTCCTTGAAACAAAACACGCCGTGCTGGGTGAACAGGAGTGGCCACGCGAGGAGCAAGCCCGCAAGCGTACCTGGGTTTGGACGAGTGCTCACCCGGCCCTTGACTGCGCTTCTCTCGCTCCGTCCAGCAAAAACGTCCGCAACCCGTGGCTGCGGCTGGGGTGGCGGAGCTTGCGCAGGGCCTTGGCCTCGATCTGTCGGATGCGCTCGCGGGTGACGGCGAAATTCTGGCCGACCTCTTCGAGCGTGTGCTCGCTGCCGTCTTCCAGGCCGAAGCGCATTTTGATGATTTTTTCCTCGCGGGGAGTGAGGGTCTTCAATACTTGCACGGTTTGCTCGCGCAGGTTGAGGTTGATCACGGCTTCGGACGCTGAAATTCCGGAGCGGTCGATGATGAAATCGCCCAGGTGCGATTCGTCTTCTGCGCCGATGGGTGTTTCGAGCGAGATGGGCTCCTGCGCGATGCGCAGCACCTTGCGCACCTTGGATACCGGCAGCTCCATGCGCTCTGCCAGTTCTTCGTTGGTGGGTTCGCGGCCCAATTCCTGAATGAGCTGCCGCGAAGTGCGGATCAGCTTGTTAATGGTTTCGATCATGTGCACCGGGATGCGGATGGTGCGTGCCTGATCCGCAATGGCGCGCGTGATGGCCTGCCGCACCCACCAGGTTGCATAGGTCGAAAACTTATAGCCGCGGCGGTATTCAAACTTGTCGACGGCCTTCATGAGGCCGATATTGCCTTCCTGAATCAGGTCGAGGAACTGGAGCCCGCGGTTGGTGTAGCGCTTGGCGATCGAAACCACCAGGCGCAAGTTGGCTTCAATCAATTCTTTTTTCGCGCCCTCAGCCTGCTGATCGGCTTTGGTGATGATCAGGTACGTGCGCCGCAGTTCCGTGGCCGCGGCGCCGTATTGTTCTTCGAGCTGCTGCATGCGCTGCAGATGCGCGCGCTGTTCGCGCCGGAGATCTTTGAAACCGTTGGCCCGCGCCGCGTTGGCGGAAGCGCCCGGCAGTAGCTCCAGCTTCCTTTGAATACGCGCCAGCTCGCGCTCCACCGGCTTCACCTCCTCCAACGCGCACCGGATGCAATCGATGAGGTGCCGCAGGACGATGCTTTGGAACCTGATGGCGCGTAGCTGACGGCCGATCTTGACCATCAGCCGGCCCAGTTCCCAGCGCTGGCGCCGATGATGCTTGGGCTTGATGCCGCGCGGCACGGGCAATAGCTTCTGGTGGCCCTGCTGCACTTTCCGGTA